>JAGFXN010000105.1 GCA_017861215.1 Deltaproteobacteria bacterium
TCACTTTTCACTTTTCACTTTTCACTTTTCACTTTTCACTTTTCACTTTTCACTTTTCACTTTTCACTTTTCACTTCAGCCTTCAGCCTTCAGCCTTCAGCCTTCAGCCTTCAACCTTCTACCTGCCTCTAAGCTATTCCCGCCAGCTCCAACCGCCCCCCCCACCTCTTGAGCATCTCTTCCTTGAGGCGCTGATGTTCCGGGAGCTTCAGCTCAGGATCGCGCTCCACCAGGGTGAAAGCCTCACGCCGCGCCTCTTCCAGAATCCGCCCGTCCCGCAGGAGGCTGGCCACCCTGAAGTCGGGCAGTCCTGCCTGGCGTGTGCCGAGAAAATCTCCCGGGCCGCGGATCTCCAGGTCGGCCTCGGCAATTCTGAAGCCGTCCGTAGTCGCCTCCATGACCCGCAGCCGTTTGACGCCGTCATCTGAAAGCCGGTCAGAGGCGATCAGCAGGCAATGCGACTGATGACTGCTCCGCCCTACCCTGCCGCGCAGCTGATGGAGCTGGGAGAGCCCGAACCGCTCGGCATGCTCGATCACCATGACGGTGGCATTCGGCACATCGATCCCCACTTCGATCACCGTGGTCGCCACCAGGAGATGAATCTCCCCCGCCTTGAAGTCGGCCATCACCGCCTCTTTCTCCTCGGGCTTGAGCTTGCCGTGCAGCAGTCCCACCTTCAGCTCGGGGAATGCGGCACTCTGCAGATGTTCCGCCATCTGCACGGCAGCCTTCAGCTCCGACTTTTCCGACTCCTCCACCAGCGGGTAGATGATATAGGCCTGCCGTCCCCTGGCGACCTCCTCCCTGATCAGACCGTACACCTGATGGCGGCGCGACTCGGCATAAATTTTCGTCAGAACGGGTGTTCTGCCGGGAGGAAGCTCATCGACGACGGATAGCGACAGGTCGCCGAAAACGGTCATTGCCAGCGTCCGCGGAATCGGCGTGGCGGTCATGACGAGAATGTCCGGATTCTCCCCCTTCTTCTTGAGGATGCCGCGCTGCAGCACGCCGAAACGGTGCTGTTCGTCGATGATGCCCAGCCCCAGCCGGTGGAACTCCACCTTTTCCTGAATCACCGCATGGGTACCGATGATGATGGCGGCAGAACCGCTGCGCACCCTCTCCAGCAGCTCTTCCCGCTCCTTCCCCTTGTGCGAGGCGGTGAGGAGCAGCACGCTCACCCCCAGGGACTCGCACCAGCCGTGAATGTTCAGATAGTGCTGTTCGGCAAGGATCTCGGTAGGAGCCATGATCGCCACCTGATAGCCGTTTTCCACGGCAACCAGCGCCGCCAGCAGCGCCACCAGTGTTTTGCCGCTGCCGACATCACCCTGCACCAGTCGATGCATCGGATACGGCGCCATCATATCCTCCTTGATCTCGGAAAGGACCCGGCGCTGGGCATGGGTCAGCGAGAACGGCAGGAGTTTGAGGAGCGGCTTGGTATACTTGTGGTTGACTTCGAAAGCTATGCCCGCTTCCATGGTGAAGCCGCGGCGCTTGAGGGCGAGGCCGAGTTCGAGAAAAAAGAACTCATCAAAGACCAGGGTATGATGCGCCGCCGTGGCGCCACGGTTCAGCGCCTCAAGATCATTGTCCGCGGCAGGGAAATGCACCTCGCGGACGGCATCGGCAAGCGGCAGGAGATGATGCCGCTGCAGAACCTCCGGCTCAATGACAGTGCTGACCGCCCCGGCATACGCGTCGATCACCTGCTTCATGATATGCCGCATCGCTTTCTGATGCAGCCCCTCGGTAAGCGGATAGACAGGGACTATCCGGCCGTAGGTGGCCGGATCACGGGCCATGACGGCCTGGATGTCATCTTCGGCAGAAAGCCACTCTACTTCCGGGTGCAGAATTTCGCGGCGCTGACCGAACTGGTTGACCTCACCGATGAAGATGCCGCGTTTGCCCGCATGCCACGCTTTTTTCATCCAGAGCTGATTGAAATTGAACCAGCGGAAAACGACCGTGCCGGTTTCATCGCCGGCAACGACTTCATACTGCTTTCTGCCGCCTCTGGTTGACGAAGTCGTCGCCGACACGACAATCGCCTCGAAGACTTCCGTACGTCCCGGTCGGAGCGACGCGACGCTGCGCAGTTCGCGGCGATCCTCGTAGCGATGCGGCAGATGGTAGAGCGCATCTTCAAGGGTGGTGATGCCGATCCGCTGCAGAGCCTCGACCAGTTTCGGCCCGACACCCTTGATATGCTGGATGCCGGCAGCGAGATTTTTCCGGTGGACAGTTTCCGCAAGAGAAGCCGGGGAAGCTGCTGCCCGCTCCGGCAGAGGAGTGAGGATGAGTTGACCGGCGGCATCAAGTTCGGCTGTCAGTTCGCCGCCGCCGGCAACACCGAGCTGCTCGACCAGAGCGGCTGGCAGCGTGAGCAGGCCATCCTTATCTATCCTGACTGTCGTCATAAGCATCCCTTCAGACGGACGTGTACTGTTTCCAGCCGGCCTGGAACAAAGCCTGGAGCGCCAGAATATATCGATTTCAAAACGGTTTTGTCCACTTATTTCTCGAAGCCGGCAGGTTGTGGCTGATTGTTGCCGAAAAGCGTTCCAGAAGAGCTGATTCCGTACCTTCAGCTGCGAACAGCAGCACAGCCAGCAGTGAACTGCTTCCGGAAATTGTATTGACCTTGCCGGCAGTTTCGGCGATATTCGCCAACATGGCGCAGCCATTGAACCTTTGTCAATCTGTCCTGTCTTTCGGAGCGAACCATGGAACCAGCATCAGAAAGAATGAAGCTCGGCGAAATCCTGATTCAGCAGCAGATTCTGACTCCTCTTCTCGTTGAGCGCATCATCGAAATATCCGCGGCCACTCATCGCCGGATCGGGCAGACTCTGGAAGACATGGGGCTGCTGACCGGCGAAGAGCTTGCCCGGGCGCTTGCCTGCCAGTTCGGGTACAAGATTGTTGCCGGCATGGCGACAATGGACATCCCGGCAGAGACTCTCAGCCTTATCTCCCTGGAAGAGGCTGTCAGCGGCAGGATTTTCCCGCTGCAGGTGAAGGACGGGAAACTTGCCCTCGCCATGGCTGATCCGACCAACTATGAAATCATCGCCACAATCTCCGCCGCACACAACCTGAAAGTCATCCCGTTCATCGCCACAACCGGAGAGATCATGAAGGCTATTGCCAAAAAGCATCTCGGCATCCCCCTGGAGCAGGCGAACAATTCCGTGCTGGTGGTAAATACCGACAATCGGGAACGCGTAAGCCTGCTTGAGATCCTCGGCAATGAGGGCTTTCATGCAATACCTGCGGTCGATCCGGAAGACGGCTTGAATCAGGCCCTTCTCTATCAGCCCAGTCTCATCATAACGGCCAAGGAGATGCCTTTTGCCGACGGTTTCGCTTTTTTTACCACGCTGCAGGGTGTGCCGGAAACCAGAAGGATTCCGGTGATCCTCCTCTCCGACAGCGCCACCAGCGAAGAGGAGGCGATGGCCTTCAAAAGAGGTTTTTTCGACTATATTCCGATGCCGGTGAAAGATATCACCCTGACAGCCCGTGTCGGGCGAGCCATAGCCGCGGGACGGGCATATACGCCGCATCGGCGCGAACAGGCGACTCTGTCGCTGTAAACCGTTGAAAGGAGCATACCGATGTCCCTGTGGGAAAAAGCCGAGGCGGAACTTCTCGATATCATCGAATGGACCGATGACTCAACCGATACGCTGGTCTGGAGATTCCCGCGCTTCGACAATGAGATCAAGTATGCAGCCCAACTGATTGTCAGGCAGTCACAGGCGGCTGTCTTCGTGAACATGGGCAGGATTGCCGATGTATTCAGCCCCGGCCGGCACCGGCTGGTAACGGAAAACCTGCCGCTTCTCACGACTCTGCTGGGTTGGAAGTACGGTTTTCACAGCCCGTTCAAGGCCGAGGTCTATTTCGTCACTACCCGCAATTTCACCAATTTGAAGTGGGGCACGAAAAACCCGGTTATCATCCGCGACCCGGAACTTGGCCCGGTCCGGCTCAGAGCTTTCGGAACCTATGTTGTCAGGGTAGCTGCCCCGGGAAAATTCATTGAGGAGATTGTCGGCACCAACGGACATTTCACGCTTGACGCCATCAGCGACCAGCTCAAAAATCTTATTGTGACGCGTTTTTCAGATATGCTGGCTGAAAGCAGGCTGGCTCTTGCCGATCTCTCTGCCAGCTACAACGAGATTTCGCAGGAGCTGACCAGGAAAATAGCGCCGGAATTTATCGAGTATGGTCTTGAAATCACCAAACTTCTCGTCGAGAACATTGCTCTGCCGCCCGAGGTGGAAAGCGCACTGGACAAGAAGAGCAGCATGGGTATTATCGGCAACCTTGACAACTTTCTCAAGTTCCAGAGCGCAACGGCAATGGAGGCTGCGGCAAACAATCCGGGCGGTGATGCCTCGGCAGGCGTGGGCATGGGCATCGGTTTCGCCATGGCCAATCAGATGGGACGAGCCATGGCAGGCCAGCCTGAGCCGGCTGCGCCTGTATCGTCCTCTCCGCCGCCTCTTGCAGAGAGCGAGGCCCGCTATTTCGTCGGCAGCAATGGCAGTCAGAGCGGCCCGTACGACAAAACGGTCATCACCGGGCAGATCAATAGCGGCGCCATAACCAGAGAAACCCTTCTCTGGCGGGCGGGGATGGAGCAGTGGCAGCAGGCCGGGCAGTTTGCCGAATTCGCGCCGCTCTTCAGGACGCCGCCGCCGCTGCCGGCATGATTGCGGCCGATTCAGGCCCTCAGGAGGTTCTGTGCCGAACTGTGCCAACTGCGCAGCACCCTTGCCCGTAGGCAGCATCAGCTGCGACTACTGCGGCAGCCGCAACGATGTCGATCTGCAGGGAATTCACTTTTACACAACCCACGAGACAGATAGCGACCGGATCTGCCCGCGCTGCAGCATCAGCCTGAAGACACTGGACCTGAAAATGAACGGCAGGTTCCTGATCGAGAGATGCGATGGCTGCCTGGGTCTTTTTTTCGACCCGGGCGAACTGGAGGCTGTCCTTGAAGCTTCCGTCAGCAATGTCTTCGAAATCAACAGGAGTCAACTCGGTCAGCTGAACAGAGCAGGGTCCGGCGACGCACTGCCGGTTGCGTACCTGAAGTGCCCGGTCTGTTCGCAAATCATGAACCGCGTTAATTTTGGAGCCAGAAGCGGCGTCGTTGTTGACCGATGCAGGGAGCATGGCATCTGGCTTGATGGCGGCGAACTGAGACGGCTGTGTGAATGGATGAAAGCAGGCGGGAAACTTCTTGATCAGGAGCGTCAGGAGCAGTTGAAAAAAGAGCAGGCGACGGCGGCAAAGAAACGGCAACTGCCCGGTCATCCCGCTTTGGCGGATGAGTCCGGCTCATTCGACCTGTACAGCGGCACTCTGCAGAAAGAGGATCCTGACCTGCTTGCCATCATTGTCAAGGCGATCAGGTTCCTGGCAAAATAGGATTATTGCGCCCGCCGGTCGTAGACAATTTTCATGACGAGCAACAGGAGATAGCAGGCTATCGAAAAAGAGTTTGCCGCAATCAGCGGCAGATCGCCCAGCAGCAGCCCGTAGCAGAACCAGAGAAGCATGCCGGCTATCAGGATGAGCGGCTGCCAGATGGAGATATCTCTGGCATGCTTTATCCGCCAGGTACTCACCACCTGCGGAATAACGGCAATACTTGTCAGAAAACCGGCAGCAAGTCCGAGCCAGGTTGCCTTCACACGCCACCCTTCTTTCCCTTGAATTCGCCGGCCGCCCAGTCAATCTGGGACATCATCCCCCGCATGACCGCCGCCTCTCTCCGGTCGAGTGCGGCCCGCGACAGTATCCGCCGCAGCGTCATCATGATATGGGCAGGATTTTCCGGATTGAGAAAACCGATCCTGAGAAGCGTCCGCTCCATCTGCGCATACATCGTTTCCAGTGACTCTCCGGGAGCCAGTTCGCGCACCGCCCTGTCCGGCGTCGGCCGGTAGCCGGTAAATATTTCGTAGCAGAAGAGCAGCACAGCCTGGGCAAGGTTCAGCGAGCCGTACTCGGGAGAAGTGTCTATGGTTGC
>JAGFXN010000106.1 GCA_017861215.1 Deltaproteobacteria bacterium
TATCGGCTATGAGTTCCCCAAGCAGTACGGCAGAAGCTACAACAGTGCGACCGACACGTTCAAGCATGACCAGATCGGGATGAACAACACCAGTGGCACCGGCAACGACGGGCCTTGCGTCACCTGCCATCTGCGTCCGCGCCGCCATAATTTCCTGCCGGTATTACGCGGTGATTATGTAGCGGATTCTCCGTTGCTCGATAAGGATGGCCTTGTCTACCAGATTCCGTTGAACCAGAAAATAACGGCGCTAGAGAGTCCTGTCTGCAATACTGTCTGCCACATTCAGACACCTTGGACAGCAGGCAGTCTCGAGGAAAGGAAAGACGGCTATCGCCATGCAGTCAGGGTATTGCAGACGGCATTTGAGACCAGCGCCAATTTCAGCGCCAGCGGGCGGATCCCGCAGCATATTGTCAACCCGTTAGCAAATCCCTATTTCTTCAACATGTCAAGCAACGGCACGAAGCCGGAGAATTACAGTAAAACAAAACATGATAGTACAAATCTCTTTAAAAAATGGGGCAATGAAGGGAACATGGGGGCGGCGTTCAATCTCAACCTGCTCTTCCGAGATTACGGCGGGTTTGCCCATAATGATCTCTATGCCAAAAGGCTGATTTATGACTCCATAGACTGGCTTGACGGCGGGTCTGAATACAGTGTCAGGACTACGCTGAACAGCTGGTATGCCGCGCCACCGTCAGGCTTCAGGCCGGATGGATTGAAAAGTGGGCAGGTTAAGAAAGCGATGGATTACCTGCTTGTTGGCGGTTTCAAGAGCGGTACTGCAGCCGCTTCTTCTACGGATCGTTACTAAACTTGCAAGATAAATCATAAACGAGGTCTGATATGTGTAAAAGGTTTACCAGGCAGCTTTTATCGGCAATTATCATTGGCGGCTTCATCTGTATCACCGTTTCAAAGTCGGATGCCATACCGGCGTTCAGTCGCGAGCACAACACGGAATGTGCCACCTGCCATACGATCTTTCCCGCACTGAACGAGTATGGCAATGTTTTCATGAAAAACGGTTTTGTCTGGACGAAGCAGAAGAAAGATGATGCTTCGACAAAACCTGCAGCAAAAAATGCCGTCAAGGGTGAAGGCGACCAGGAGAAACAAAGAAACAAGGAAGTTTCGTCAGGAACCGCTTCACCGAAGGAAGAAGAGCCTCTGCTGGGGGCGCCCAGAAAGAGCGAGCCGCTCTGGCTTGCCGGTCTGCCGCAGACAGTGCCCCTCTCGCTTTCGGCGGCACTCAATGCTTCTTATAATGACGATGCCTCCTACGACAAACTGGACCTCTCCACTCGCGCCATCTCCTTGCTGGCCGGTGGTGTTTTTCGTGCCAAGCTTGCCTTTTACCTCAAATACAACCTCTATGCTGAAGGCGAATTCGATCCCGCAGTGAGCAACACTCCGCTGAATGCAAGCCCCCCGAATGCCAATGATCTGCAAGAGTTTTACCTGGTCTGGCGCAATACCTTTGATACTCCGGTCAACATAAAGGCGGGCAGGCTCCAACCGGCACTGTCATTGTGGAAGAAGAGCGACAAGGTCGGGATCTCCGATTTCGTTACCACCAGTTTCCGGGTAGGAGCCTCAACGTTCAGTGCCGATGCTGCAGAGGATGCCATTGAAGCCAATGCGGTTCTTTTTGACAGACTTTTTGTGGCCGCCGGGGTAGTCGATCGCAATGGCCAGGATTCAAACGAAGGGTATGGGCACATCTCCCTGAAAATAGGGGGTGCGGATTTCAAGGGGAAAGAGCCGGATATTGACCTTGATAAGGAAAGCATCTACGATTACATGTATCTTGTGCTTGGTGGTTATGTCTATTACGGCCGCAATTCAGACAGCCTTGCCTCAAATGAGCGCAACTATTTTTACCGGACAGGCGCCGAGATGGATCTGGTCATCAAAAATGCCAGATTGAAAGTTGCTTATGCCCGGGAGCATGATAACAACGCTGATTTTGCGGTGCCGCATGACGAGCAGTCAACCGACGCCCTGGCTGCTCAGGCTGAATACATGTTTACGCCTGATCTTATAGCCTATGCCCGCTATGAGCTGCTGAACCCCGGTGACGGCGGCAGCGTCCAACGCTATATTCCCGGCATCGCTTTTGCACCGATTCAGAACACGAAGGTCACCTTTGAATATCAGCATGTCGCTGACAATACGGATTCTTCAAATGGCGACAGCAATCTTTACCTGCTTGGCATAAGAGTTGCTTTTTAATTTCTATCTTCTAAAGAAAGGAGCGTTCAAGATGAGATCACTAAAAGTTTTGCTTGCTGCTGTACTGTTGGTCGCGGTTGCTATGCCTGTCCATGCAAAGGTCAGATCTGTCGGCAGTGGTGACAGAATGAATTTTGACCCGTCACAGATACCTGCAGATATGAAGGGCGCGTTTGAAGTCATGAAGGTGAAATGCATTCAGTGCCATACGCAGGAGCGGACGGTCATAGCAATTCAGACCGGCATTGCCCCGGTAACCGGGCAGCCTTTTGACAAGCAGGCAACAAAGGCCTACGGCGTAAAGATGCTGCGCAAGCCCAAGTCGAATATGAACAGGGAAGAAGTGAAACAGGTAGTTAATCTGATGAACTATCTGCTTGATGAGGCGGCAAAACCCTAAGAGGTTCTGGAAGGAAATCGATTGCTGAAACGATACGGTCTGATCGGCGCTTGCCTGTCAGACCGTATTTGTTACCGACAGGCTTATTCCTCTTTTGCTATCCTTATTACCTGCAAGACCCCGGGCATGCCGCCGATCTCTGCTGTATCAAGCTTTTCGGTATCGCCAATCACACCGATGATGGTTCTGTTTGCGCCGGTAGACTGGTGAATGTCAAAATCCCTGTCAATCAGGAACTCCTTGACTTGCACAAGTTCATCTTCAACCGCAGTTTTCCTCATAATGATAAGCATCTGCTACCCCTTTTCAGCATTTTCACCAGGATGCGTCATTATCCGTTCCAGGCGGCGTGATTCGTCGATAACCCGTTCAAAAAGTCTGACAATTGCACCATCTTCCAGCGGTCCGGGGTTGTCCCGCTGCATCCGTTCGAAAATCCGTTTCTCTCTGGAAGGATCGTACACCGGCAACTGCAGCGTTTTCTTGATCCGGCCGATCTGCAGGGCAAGAGTTGCCCGCCGGTTGAAAATAGTCAGAAGTTCGCTGTCAAGCCGGTCAATCTCTTCCCGGAAAGCGGTTATGGCGGCACGGATTTCAGAACTGCTTTCTGACATAGGTATCCTTTTGCCAGTGAATATCGTCCCGTTCAGGGTAGTCAATATTGTAGTGCAGACCGCGGGACTCCTGACGCTGGCGGGCGCAGCGAATGATAAGTTCGGCCACTGTGGCTATGTTTCTCAGCTCGATAAGGTCAGATGTGATGATGAAATCCCAGTAGTAGTCCTCGATCTCTTCCTGAATCAGTCTTATTCTGCGCAAGGCGCGCTCCAGTCTTTTGTTGGAGCGGACAATACCGACAAAGTTTGACATGCAGCGTCTGATCTCATCCCAGTTCTGCGAGACAATAACCATTTCGTCGCTGTTGGTAGCTGTCCCGGAATCCCACTCAGGAACCGCGGGGAGAGTCTCGCCGACACGATTCATCTCATCGGCAATATGCTTGTATGCCCGTCCGGCATAAACGGCGGCCTCAAGCAGTGAGTTGCTGGCAAGACGGTTTGCCCCGTGGAGACCGGTGAATGCTACTTCGCCGATGGCGTACAGGTTCTTGATGTTGGTTTCGGCGTTTGCATCAACAGCCACGCCGCCGCAGAGATAGTGAGCTGCCGGGACAACCGGCAGCGGCGTACTGGTCATGTCGAGCCCGTATTCAAGGCATGTCTGATAAATATTGGGAAAACGGCTGCGGATGTACTCCGGTTCACGGTGCGTCATGTCAAGATAGACACAATCATCGCCGTAGGTTTTCATTTCGTTGTCAATGGCACGGGCGACAATGTCACGCGGCGCCAGGTCCTTGAGGGGGTGATACTTTTCCATGAAAGCGGTGCCGTCACGGCGGCGCAGAATTGCCCCTTCGCCGCGGACCGCCTCGGATATCAGGAACGATTTGGCATGGGGATGATACAGCGTCGTCGGATGAAACTGCATGAACTCCATGTTGGCTATGTCAGCTCCGGCCCGGTACGCCATGGCCACACCATCTCCTGTCGCCACATCCGGGTTGCAGGTGTAAAGATAGACTTTGCCTGCTCCGCCGGTTGCCAGGAGGGTGAACCTGGCGGTAAAAGTTTTGACCTTCTCTTCGTCAATTGCCAGCACATAGGCGCCGAGACAGCGGTTCGGCTTCAATCTCTTGTGGGTTATCTTTGCTTCGGTTATCAGGTCGATGGCAATATGATTCTCATAAATGGTGATGGCGGGGTGACTCCTGGCAGCGGCAACCAGGGCCCGCTCGATTTCCCTGCCGGTTACATCATCAGCGTGAAGAATCCGCCGCTGACTGTGTCCCCCTTCCCGGGTCAGGTCATATGAGTCGCCGCTGGTTGTGAATTTCACCCCCCAGTCGATGAGACTCTGGATGGTCGGCGGGCCTTCTTCGACAACCATCCGGACGACATCTTCATGGCAGATGCCGGCACCGGCGACAAGAGTGTCTTCGAGATGAGCTGCAAAGGTGTCCTCCTTGGAGAAAACCGATGCAATGCCACCCTGGGCATAGTTTGTTGCCGACTCGGTAACCTCACGCTTGGTCACAATCGCGACAGTCCCGTGGGCAGCTGCTTTCAGGGCAAAGGAGAGACCGGCAATGCCGCTCCCAAGGACAAGGAAATCACAAGATATTTTCATTTCTGTTTGCTCCGTAATTCATGTATTCCTCTGGAAGAACATGAAATTATTTACCTGACGACAAGGTTTGTCAACAGGCAGATGACCTGTTCGCGAAACCGTCAGGAAAAGATTTCACGGCTGAAGTGACAGGCAGCTTTCCGGTTCTCCCCCTTATCCTCTAAAACCGGGCTCTGCGTGGCGCATAGCTCCCTTTTGTAAGGGCAGCGGGGGTGAAAGTGGCAGCCGGACGGAGGTGCCAGCGGCGAAGGTATATCTCCTTGCAGAACTTTTCCCGGTGCTCTGCAGCGCTTTCCCGACAAGCCCGGTATTGCCGCGAGCAGCGCCTCGGTGTAGGGGTGCAGCGGCGAGGCAAAGATGTCTGCCGTTGCTCCCTCTTCAACAATCCGTCCAAGATACATGACCGCTGTTTTATCGCTCAGGTGACGGATGACGGAAAGGTCGTGAGAGATCAGAATATACGTCAGACCACGCTTCTTCCTGAGTTCGATCAGCAGGTTGATTATCTGGGCCTGGATTGAAATGTCAAGAGCGGAGAGCGGTTCGTCGGCAATCAAAAGTTTCGGGTTGACCGCGAGGGCTCTGGCAATGCCGATCCTTTGGCGCTGCCCTCCGGAGAATTGATGCGGGTAGCGCGCATACTGTTCAGGCGCCAGGCCTACCTGTTCCATCAGCTGCAAAACCCTTGCTTCAAGATCCTTGCCGGTTGCTGTGCGGTGAATTAGTAACGGTTCGCCGATAATCTCGCCGACTCGCATCCGCGGATTCAGGGATGAGAACGGATCCTGAAAAATCATCTGCACACTGCCGCGGAAGTTGCTCTGCTCTTTTGCGGTAAAAGTTGACACTTGCCGGCCGCAGAAAATTATCTCACCGGAAGTAGGTGGCAACAGGCCCATCAGCATTTTGGCGACAGTGGATTTGCCACACCCCGACTCACCGGCAATGCCGAGAGTTTCTCCCGCGGCAAGAGAAATGTTTATGCCCTCGGCAGCAGTAATCTGCTTTGCCCGGCTGAAAGGCGATGCCGATACCGCAAACATTTTCCGTAAATTGCGAGTTTCCAGAAGCAGTTCGGTCATGGGAACGGAGCCCTCCAGCAGGCTGCAGCATGCCCTGGAGTGATTTCAATCAGCTGCGGCGGATGGTGCGTGCAGATATCTATCGCGAACGGGCATCTGCCGGCAAAAGGGCAGCCGCTGCC
>JAGFXN010000107.1 GCA_017861215.1 Deltaproteobacteria bacterium
CAGGGTCGGAATCCCTTCGCGGAAGGTAACCCCCAGCGGAAAGCCGCTGCTGCCGGCACTTTTGCGCAGACCTGCCAACAGCCAGCCGTAAAAGGGGCGCTCCTTCAGGAGGCGGACGATGGCGTTTTCGAGGATACGGGGCATTCGATAACTCGTGAGAACCAGGGAAATCATTCTAATCTTTTAACCGCAAAGAACGCAAGGGACGCCAGGGAATCTCAAAGTCATGTTTTTGAGTTTAACCTTATTCAAAGGTCTTGGTTTCCTTTGCGTTCTTTGCGCTCCTTGCGGTTAATTGGGGTTTCAGGAGGCCTCATTACTGATGGCCCGTATCGCCTCCAGCACGACGCTATCGTACTTGTCACTGGCCAGAGCCAGGGCAACCGGCGGGATGGTCAGCAGGCTTTTCACCAGAGCGAAGCGGAGATCCCGCGGCAGGATGTCGAGATAGCGAACGAGATTTTCCTCCTGTGCGGTTGCCAGCTGCGGAGAGTTTTTCAGGTGGGCAAGCAGGGCACTGATGGTCGCACCGTGCTGATCCTCCCGCTGCCGCTCAGCCCGGCCGTCGACAACTGGCCAGTGATCGAGAATTTCCGCTGCGGTCAGCGGGCGTTGGCGAGCATCCTTCTGCCATCGTAGAAAGGCGATGGCAGCCTCCTGGCCGACAATGCCGGCGTAGACCTCCATCTCCAGCCCGTCCGGAAAGCGGCACGAGGTGCGCAGGGTGCTGACCATTTCCCAGCCGCGTTCCGATGCTTTTGCCTCCATCTCCATGGGAGGAGTGTCGTGCGCCAGCAGGTTCTGGTTGGCCGCCAGAAACTCCTGTACCGGGCCGTCGAAGCAGTTGTCACGGGCATAGCGCGCCCAGCAGCCGTAATCGCTTTCCACGTAGAGCATGACCATCCGGTCGATCAGCGCCCGGTCGAGCGGCGCCACCTGGTAGGTGCCGTCCGGCGGGTTGATGGTGACGATGACCTTGTGTTTCGGGTGGAGCCGGTGGGTGTGGAGGCCTCTGCCGATTCCGGAAAGCGGCGGTTCGACAAACTGGAAGATCGCCTGGAGGGTATCCTCCTGCTGGGCGCGGTTCAGCTCATCACAGTGGACCACGGTAGCCGGATCGCTTTCCAGGGGCCACCACGACGGCCGTGACCAGTGCATGATCTCCCCCTCGCGATAGGGGATGCCCACCAGGTCGCCGACCTCCATCTGACCGAGCCGCAGCGATACATAGCGGCGCTCGATCTCCCGGCAGACCTGGATGATCCCGGCGGTCTTGCCGACCCCCCGGTGGCCGACAACGCACGGCGTCAGGTCGGTTTTGGTGATGATCTCCTTGAGGACAATCTTCATCTGCTCGATATTCATACGTTGCTTTTGCCCCTGTCATTGTACTGGAGCTTCAAAGGTAGAAAAACCGGACTCATTCGTCAACCACCTTTTCACATTTAATCATTTCCGGGGTCATTCCCCCCAGCCTGCCCTGCTCAGAAAATCAGCGGCTGGTGAGCAGCGCGACAAGGATTCAGTCTTCAGGATCCGGAATGCAGGCATTGTCATGAGAAAATTTCTTCTGACTACGGTCTCCTGTATTCTGTCTCCCGCTGCCCCGCCGCTTGCGGCGGGACAGTTCATTTTGCCATGGACAGAAACATTAAAATATGTAACACTGTTTGAAAATTGAGAGGAAACTAATGGAGTTCCGGATATATTACGAAGACACGGATGCCGGCGGGGTTGTCTATCATGCCAGGTACCTCGGCTTCTTCGAGCGCGGCAGAACCGAATTCTTCAGGGATCGCGGCCTGTCGGTGCAGCAGCTGCATGAAGAGGGGCGCCTCTTTCCGGTGGTCCGCATGGAGATTGATTTTCGCTATCCGGCCCGGCTTGACGAACTGGTAAGGGTCGAGACGGAGCTGGTCGAGGCGGGCAAGAGTTCATTTGTCATGCAGCAGCGGCTGCTGCGCGCTGCAGATGCCAAGCTGCTGGCCGAGGGACGGGTGACGCTGGTCTGCGTTGATACGGAAATGAAACCGAAGCGTCTGCCGGCGCAGCTGCGCGCACTTGCTGCCGGTGCCTAGCCCGGCCGTTTCCGTACTCATGCCGGTCAGGAACGAGGAGCGTTTCCTTCCGGCCGCGCTGGCGTCGCTTGCTGCCCAGACCGTCAGGGAGTGGGAGCTGGTTGTGGTGGATGACGGCTCCACCGACGGGACGGCAGCTATTCTGGCCGCGGCGGCAGCTGATCCGCGAGTGCAGGTGCTGCGGAACCGGGCCAAGGGGCTTGTTGCTGCCCTCAATCAGGGACTGGCTGCCTGTCGGGCGCCTCTGGTCGCCCGGATGGACGGGGATGACATTTCGCACCCGCAGCGCCTGGCAAAACAGCTGGCCATTCTGGCGGCAAAGCCGGAAACAGGGTTGGTCGCTGCTTCATTCCGCCACTTTCCGCGGGGGGACCTGAAAATCGGCATGCTGGCCTATGAAGAGTGGCAGAATGCCCTGGTCAGCCATGACCTGATAATGGCTGATCTTTTTGTCGAAGCACCTTTTGTCCATCCCGGCATTACCTGCAGAAAGGATATCCTCATGTCACTTGACGGCTACCGGGATATGGGGTGGGCGGAGGACTACGATCTCTGGCTGCGGATGGCGCAAAGGGGTGTACGCTTTGCCAGGAGTCCGGAAACACTCCTCTTCTGGCGGGACAGGCCGGAGCGGGCGACCAGGACAATGGCGGAGTACTCTGCCGACGCCTTCCGCAGATGCAAACTGCACCACCTGTGCAAAGGCTTTCTGCAGGGAACTGACGAAGTTATCCTCGCCGGAGCGGGCAAAGAGGGGCGGGCCTGGCAGCGCCTCCTGGCGGAAGCGGGGATACGGGTTGCCCTCTGGGTGGATGTCGATCCGAAAAAAAGCGGCCGTCTGCTGCACGGCGCCAGGGTTGTTGCACCGCAAGAGCTGGCGCCGGGCGCCGGCAGGATGCTGGTGACCGTCGGCACCCGCGGCGCACGGGCAGGGATCAGGCAGTGGGCGGCAAGGGCGGGTTTCCGTGAGTTGACCGATTTTGTCTGTGTCACGTGATCCAGCACGAAAGGAGCAGCCTTGAAAAGAATAGCACTTGTCCCGGCCGCCGGTATGGGGAGGCGGATGGGGGCTTCGATAAACAAGCAGTACCTGCTGCTTGCCGGCAAACCGATCCTGGCCCATACGCTGGAACTGCTGCAGCGGGCAGAGTTCATCGACGAGATCTACCCGGTTGTGCCGGCAGAAGAGATAGACTATTGCCGGAGCAATGTCGTTGAGAAATACGGCATCGACAAGGTGCGGCAGATCGTCGCCGGCGGGGCGGAGCGCCAGAATTCGGTGCTGAACGCGCTGCGGGCGATGCAGGCGGCGGCTGACGATATCATTCTGATCCATGACGGTGTCAGGCCGTTTGTGCCGCTGGCGGCCCTGCAGCGTTCCGTTGAAATTGCCTGCGAGTATGACGGCGCACTGCTGGCCGTACCGGCAAAGGACACGATCAAGGTCGTCAGGGACGCCTTCGCTGTCGCCACCCCGCCGCGCGAAACTCTCTGGCTGGCGCAGACACCGCAGACGTTCCGCTACAGCGTGATCCGGGTGGCGCATGAACTGGCAGAGGCAGAGGGATTCATCGGCACCGATGATGCTTCGCTGCTGGAGAGGCTCGGCAAGAAGGCGCATGTGGTCATCGGCGATTACCGGAATATCAAGATTACGACGCCTGAGGATCTGATCCTGGCGGAAGCCTTTTATAAAGCAGTGAACAGTGCAATATGAAAAGAAAGAGGCAGTTATGCGGATCGGACATGGCTACGACGTGCACCGGCTGGTAGCGGGGCGCAAACTGATACTGGGCGGGGTTGATATTCCCTTTGAGACCGGACTGCTCGGCCATTCCGATGCCGACGTCCTGCTGCATGCGATCTGTGACGCTATTCTGGGCGCTATCGGCGAAGGCGATATCGGCCGCCACTTCCCCGACACTGATCCGGCTTTCAAGGGGGCTTCGAGCCTGCTGCTGCTCGGCGAGGTCATGGCGCTGGCCGACAGCAGGGAGTACAGGATCGGCAACGTTGATGCAACCATTGTGGCGCAGCGGCCGAAGCTGGCGCCCTACATCATGCAGATGAGGGAGAATATTGCCGCAGCTCTCGGCTGTGACGCCGCCAGAATCAACGTGAAGGCGACCACAACCGAGGAGCTCGGTTTTGCAGGGCGGCAGGAGGGGATTGCCGCCTACAGTGTCGCGCTCCTTGAGGAGAAGCAGATGAGCCGATGCCGCTGAACATCCTGGTCATAAATCAGAACGATGATGTCTGTGACGTCATCAGCCGTTTCCTCCGTTCTGAAGGGCATCAGGCTGCCTGCTGTTCCGGCGAAAAAAATCAGCTGCAGCAGGCGCTGGAAGGGCGTCCCGACCTCATCATCATCGAGGTCGCCATGCCGGAGCTTGCGGCAATCGAGACCGTCAACAGGCTGCAGCGCAGCGCTGCAACCAGACAGATTCCGGTCATCATCATCTCCGATTTTGCCGAACTTGAACTGGAGCTGCTCCATATCTTCGATTTCATCTGCAAGCCGATTGATCTCGGGCGGCTGCGCGAAGATATCGGCATTCTCTCCTCAGGCGCAAGAAAACGCGATGCCGCCATAAAATTTCCACCGCTGCCGAACGAAGAGCATGAGAAATTTCATGATTTCCTGATACTGCACTGCGGGCTTCATTTTGAGAAGCGCAACATCAGGATGCTCGAACGCGGTCTGGTGAGCCGGATGACGGCGCTGCGCATCGGCTCGTTCAGCGATTATTACGCCTATCTCTGCAAGAACATGGAGCGCCGCCAGGAGCTGCAGAAGCTGCTGCAGCTCCTGACGGTGGGCGAGACCTTCTTTTTCCGCTATCACGCCCATTTTGAGGCGCTGCGCCGCTGCGTGCTGCCGCAGCTGGCCGGCACACCGCAGCGGGAAAAATTGCGGATCTGGTCCGCGGGGTGCTCGACCGGCGAAGAGCCCTATTCCATCGCCATGGCGGTCATGGAGAGCATCCCGTACTGGAAAAAACTGGACATCAAGATCATTGCCACCGACATCAACAGCCGCTCACTCAGCAGAGCCAGGGAGGGGGTATACAATGACTGGAAGGTGCGGGTAACCGAAAAACAGTATCTTGAGAAATACTTCAGACGGATAGGCGAAAGTTATCTGGTCAGGGATGAGGTCAAGGCGCTGGTAGAGTTCTCGTACTTTAACCTCCAGACTCCTCCCCTGCCTACCGGCGAAACTTTTGACATCATCTTCTGCCGCAATGTGATGATCTACTTCACCACCGCCACCACCAGAAAGCTGGTGGAGAGCTTTGCCGTTTCGCTGAACAAGGAGGGCTACCTCTTTCTCGGCCATGCGGAAACCCTTGCCCACATCTCGTCAAAATTCGAAAGGCATATTCATGACGGCGGTTTTTACTATCGGAAAAAAGGAGTGCCAACGGAAAAGCCGGCAGCAATGCCTGCAGAGTCAGTTGCTCCGGTAAAGGCGCGCCGGTCGCCGCTGCCGGCGGCAGCGTCCCTGACAGCGCCGGCTGCTGTTCAGCAGCAGCTCGATCCGGACGTGCTGTTTGCCAACGGGGTGATTCGACTGCAGCAAGAGGATCTTACCGCAGCGGCGGCACTCTTTGACAAGCTGCTGCTGCAAAGACCGGATCACGCCGGGGCGATTCTGGGGATGGGGCAGATTCACCTTGTCAGCGGCAGGCTGGATATGGCGCTCGACTGCTGCAATCGGGCGCTGGCGCTTGATGATCTGCTGGCGGAGGGCTATTATCTGCGCGGCTTGCTCTATGAGATGCGTGAACGGCAGAGCGAGGCGTTCGAGGAGTACCGCAAGGCGATTCTGCTGCAGATGAACCTGGTCATGCCGCACTATCAGCTCGGCAAGCTCTGCTTTCGCAGCGGGGATCATAAATCCGGGTTGAGGGAACTGAAAAACAGTCTGAAAATATTGGAAAAGAGCGACAGC
>JAGFXN010000007.1 GCA_017861215.1 Deltaproteobacteria bacterium
GGGAGTAATAGACCGTTACGAGCAAGACCTGCTGGCCGGCGTTGCTGATGCTGATATGGTATTTATTGCCACCCCTGTCTGCACGATAGCAGATATTGTTGCTCAAATAACACCTGCGTTGGCTGTCGGCGCAGTTGTCACCGATGGCGGGAGTGTGAAGGAAGAGATTACCCGCCGTTGCGATGCAGAGATTTCCGGGCGCGCTCACTTTGTCGGCGGTCATCCGATTGCCGGAACTGAAAATTCCGGAGTGGACGCATCTTTTTCGACTCTTTACAAAGGGAAGCTCTGTATTATTACCCCTACTGCCGCAACCGACAGCCGTGCCCTGGAAAAAGTTGCCAGAATGTGGCAGGTTGCCGGCAGCGAAGTTGTCATGATGGCTCCAGACAAGCATGACAAGGTGGTGGCAGCTATTTCCCACCTTCCCCATATGGTTGCCTACAGTCTGGTGATTGCCGTAGGTGATTACGACGGCTGCAACGAGAATATTCTGAAATATTCCGCAGGAGGATTCAGGGATTTCACCCGCATAGCCTCTTCAGATCCGGTAATGTGGCGTGACATAGCTCTGCAGAATAGAACAGCCCTGCTGGAAATGATGGACTTTTATGCCGTCATTCATGCCAGATTGCGGACGCTGATAGAAACCTCTGATGCAGACGGGCTGGAAAAGTTTTTTGAGGGCTCAAGAAACCACCGGGAAAGTATCCTTTAGTAAGTCAGAAGTTATTTTCTGCTTTTTCCAGGCAGAAAATAGCTTCGTAAACGCACTTATCCCGGTAGTCGGGGCGAAAAGGAGTCTACATTGAAGAGCTATACACTGCAACCGGCAGTTGCCGTTCGTGGCGAAATCACGGTGCCGGGCGACAAATCCATATCGCACCGCTCCATCATGCTTGGCTCTGTTGCCAACGGTGTCACAACTGTTGCTGGTTTTCTCCGTGGAGAAGACAATATGGCGACCCTGAATGCCATGCGGGCGATGGGGATAAAAATAGAGGATGACGGCTCAGTTCTGAAGATTCATGGTGCCGGACTGCACGGGTTGTCAGAGCCTGAGGATATTGTCGACTGCGGAAATTCCGGGACTTCCATCAGGCTTCTCACCGGACTGCTGGCAGGACAGTCGTTTTTTACAGTGCTGACCGGAGACCGTTACCTCCGCAAGAGGCCGATGAAAAGGGTTGTTACCCCTCTTGCTGCCATGGGCGCAAAAATAGCGGGTCGGGCCGGTGGAGAGAAGGCACCGCTTGCCATTACCGGCAGTCAGCTCTCCGGCGTTGCCTATGATTCTCCCGTTTCCAGTGCACAGGTAAAGTCGGCAATTCTGCTTGCAGGGCTTTACGCTGATGGTGAAACAGTTGTCACCGAGCCGCATCTCTCCAGGGATCATTCTGAACGGATGCTGCACCATTTCGGGGCAGATATAGAAGCTGCCGGGACAGTCGTCAGGATTCGCGGCGGCAGAGAGCTGACGGCACGGGAGATTGTTGTCCCTGGAGATATTTCTTCAGCTGCATTTTTCATGGTTGCCGGACTGATAGTCCCTTGCTCTGAACTGTTGATAGCCGGTGTCGGTGTCAATCCGACCAGAACCGGAATCATCGACATACTCACCATGATGGGGGGAAAGATTTCCCTGCTCAACCTGAGAGAGGTATCCGGCGAACCGGTTGCTGACATTCTGGTCAGAACCTCCGCTTTGCAGGGTATCGATATCTCCGGAGACCTTGTGCCGCGTGCCATTGACGAGTTCCCGATTATAGCGGTGGCTGCCGCCGCAGCAAAGGGACGGACAACCATTCGCGATGCACGTGAACTGCGCGTCAAAGAGACGGACCGGATCAGGGCGATGGCGGAAAATCTGCGGCTTGCCGGGGTCAGAGTGGATGAAGCAGCTGACGGAATGACTGTTTACGGCACGGAGAAATTCACCGCTTTTCACGCGGACAGCTGCGGTGATCACCGGATAGCAATGTCCATGCTGGTTGCGGCGCTTGTTGCCGACAAGCCGTGTACGGTGGATGATACCGAGTGTATTGCCACTTCGTTTCCGAACTTTTTCAGTCTGCTGGAACAGGTTGCCGTAAGATGAGTGTAACTGCTGCTGCCGGACCAGCAAAGCTTATCGTTGCTATCGACGGCCCTTCAGGCGCCGGCAAGAGCACTGTTACCCGCAGGCTTGCCGAACGGCTCGGCTATATTCATATCGATACCGGCGCCATGTTTCGCGCCGTAGCGTTGGCAGTCAGTCGCCTTGGCGTCGATCCTGATGATGATGCTGCTCTGGCACGCCTCTGCAGATCACTGGACATCTGCTTTGACAGCTTGAATCACCTGCAGCTTAATGGCGAAGATGTATCGGTTGCCATCAGAAACCCTGAAATAAGCCTTCTTACCTCGCGAATTGCTGCAAAGCCTTCTGTAAGGAATCATCTGCTCTATCTGCAGCGCAAAATGGGAATGAATGGCGGCGTTGTTCTTGAGGGACGCGATATCGGCACAGTTGTTTTTCCGGATGCCGATGTCAAGTTCTACCTGACTGCTTCACCGGAGGAGCGCGGCAGGAGACGTTACGAGGAGCTTAAGGAAAAGGGAGCTCAGGTAACTCTTGCACAGACTGTAGCCGAGGTCATCGAGCGGGATGAGCAGGATCTGCATCGGAAAGTTGCGCCATTAAGTCGCGCTGCAGATGCCGTCGAGATAGACTCTACACTGTTAACGCTGGAAGATGTGCTGGCGAATATGGAGAGTGTTGTGAAAAATTACCGGATGTCTGCAGAATAATATGGAACTGATTCTTGCAAGACATGCAGGATTCTGTTTCGGCGTAAAACGGGCGACTCTTCTTGCCTTCGAGAAGGCAGCCGAGTTGCAAGGCGGGGTAACCTGCACTCTTGGACCGATCATTCATTCCCCTCAGGTGGTCAGCCGTCTTGAGGAGAAGGGAGTCAGAGTGATCGATTCTCTCGCAGAGATTGATCATGGGAGCGTCATCCTCCGTTCTCACGGGGTTCCGGAATCTGAAGTCAGGGAGGCTCAGGCAAAGGGACTGCAAGTAATTGATGCAACCTGTCCTTTTGTAAAGAAAGCTCAGCACTATCTGAAGATGCTTTCTGATGAAGGGTATGAACTTGTCGTGGTCGGTGATCGGGACCATCCGGAAGTCGAAGGCATCATCTCGTACGCGAAAGGAAGTGTCTATGTGGTCGCTTCTGCAGCAGAGGCTGAAACTCTGCCACAATTGAAACGTCTCGGGGTTGTTGCCCAGACGACTCAGTCGTATGAAACTCTTTCCGCTGTCGTCAGCGTCTGTCTGCAAAAAGTACAGGAGATCCGTGTTTTCAATACGATCTGCGATGCAACCGCGGTGCGGCAGGAGGAGGCGAAAACCATTGCCTCAATGGTTGACTGCATGCTTGTTATCGGCGGCTTCAACAGCGCCAATACCAGGAGGTTGGCAGAAGTCTGTCATGAGATTCAGCCGCACACTCATCATATTGAAACGGTGGACCAGCTTTCAGCAGACTGGTTTGCAGGTGTGAAATCTGTTGGCATTACTGCAGGGGCATCAACACCGAAATGGCTGATTGATGAGGTGATAGAACGGATCAATGCCATGGAAACGGACAAAAAAGATTGAACTTTAAATAAATTGTTGCTACTTTAACAGAATTCTGAAGACGAATAGCCAGGGGGTAGTATTGATGACAACAGAAGCAAGGCAGCAAAAGAATATTGATGCGCCGATACGGCGCTTCAAGGATATGGATGATGATCACGAGCAGGCAGGTAGCGGCGAGTTCGAAGAGCTTTTTCATGACAGTCTGCAGCAGCCGAAAGCAGGCGACGTTGTTCAGGGTACTGTCGTGCAGATAACCCAGGAATTTGTAATGGTGGATGTCGGCTACAAGTCCGAGGGGTGTGTTCGCGTTGAGGAGTTCATGGATGAAGACGGTGTTGTAACCGTTCAGCCAGGTGACAAGGTTAATGTTCTTTTCCAGCACAAGGAGAATGTTAAAGGGCATTACATGCTTTCGAAGAGAAAGGCTGAACAGCTTGTCGGCTGGGAGCGGGTTGCGGAGGCTGGCGGTGAAGGCGGTACCATCGAGGGCAAGATTACCGGCAAGGTCAAGGGCGGTCTTACCGTTGATATAGGCCTCCCGGCGTTTCTCCCCGCGTCTCAGGTCGATCTCCGGCCGGGCGGCAATCTTGATCGCTACCTCGGTCAAACCCTCGCTTTTCGTATCCTGAAACTTAATCGCAAGCGCGGTAATGTTGTTCTCTCCCGGCGTGTCATTCTTGAAGAAGAACGTGATCAGGCAAGAGAGCAGACCCTCATTACTATCGAGGAAGGGCAGGTGCGTGAAGGTATTGTCAAGAATCTGACTGATTACGGCGCATTTGTCGATGTCGGCGGGGTTGACGGGTTGCTTCATGTGACTGACATGTCGTGGGGCAAACTGAATCACCCTTCCGACCTGATAAAGGTCGGTGAAAAGGTCAAAGTCAAGGTTCTCAAATATGACAGCGCAAAAGGGAAAATCTCGCTTGGCATGAAGCAGACCGTTCCTGATCCATGGCTTGAGGTTCAGGGAAAATATAACACCGGCGACCGTGTCAAAGGCAGAGTTGTCAGTCTGATGGAGTACGGTGCATTTATCGCTCTAGAGGATGGTGTCGAGGGTCTTGTCCATGTTTCAGAGATGTCCTGGACAAAGCGTATCAGGCATCCTTCTGAAATTCTCACTGTCGGTGATACAGTTGAGACCGTCATTCTTGGAATCGACATGGCCAATCGCCGAATTTCCCTCGGGCTTAAACAGACTGAGCCTAATCCCTGGGGGCAACTCGAAGAACGCTATCCTGTCGGGACAAAGCTGGAAGGGCAGATCAAAAACATTACCGATTTCGGCGCATTCATCGGCGTCGAGGACGGTATCGACGGCCTGGTTCATGTCTCTGACATATCCTGGACAAAACGTATCAAGCATCCCGGAGAAGTCTTCACTAAAGGCCAAACCGTCCAGGCTGTAGTCCTGAATATTGACCCGGCAAACGAGCGCCTCTCTCTTGGGTTAAAGCAGCTTCTTCCCGATCCGTGGATGACCGTTCCTGAAAAATACAAGCCCGGTACACGAGTGAAGGGCAAGGTTTCGTCCGTTACCGATTTCGGTGTTTTTGTCGAGATTGAAGACGGCATTGAAGGTCTCATCCATGTTTCGGAACTGTCTCAAGAGAAGATTCCTTCTGCCAAAGGCTTTGCCAACCCGGGTGATGAGATGGAGGCAGTTGTTCTGAATGTTGATAAAACAGACCGTAAAATAGCTCTCTCCCACAAAGCTCTTCAGGCGGCAATTGAAAAAGAGGATATGAAAGGTTACATGGGTGGGCAGAATGAATCTTTCTCCAGTCTGGGAGAACTTTTCAAGGGTGAATTGAACAAAAACAACAATTCCTGACCAGACGGCATTACTGCATTCATCCGAGGTGTCTAATGACTAAGAGTGAACTTATTGAAAGAATCATGACGGCAAACAGTTTTCTTAACCGCAAAGAATCTGAACTCGTTGTTAACATAATCTTCGATTCCATGGCTAAGGCCTTGAAAGACGGTGATAAAGTCGAGATCAGGGGGTTTGGAAGTTTTACGGTACGTGAAAGGGAGTCTCGTGAAGCGAGAAATCCCAAAAATGGCGAAATAGTAAGAATTCCAGCCAAAAGGACGCCATTTTTCAAGACAGGGAAAGAGTTGAGAGAACGGGTAAACTGCCTCTAGTCCCATAGAATTTATTGCAGCCAGCCCGGGTGGCGGAATTGGTAGACGCAAGGGACTTAAAATCCCTCGGCACTTAGTGCTGTACCGGTTCGATTCCGGTCCCGGGCACCATGAGATTAAAGAGGCTTTGTGGATTATGCACCGCAAAGCCTCTTTAGATTATATCGACCATATTTTATATTATCTACTGCGGAGGGTTAATGATGATAGAGTTTCTTGGCGACTGGAAGAGAAGTCACTACTGCGGAGCCATTACGGCTGCCGATATCGGCAGTGAAGTCATGCTGATGGGGTGGGCGCACCGCCGCCGTGATCACGGCGGGCTTATCTTTATCGATCTTCGTGACCGTGAGGGGCTTGCCCAGGTCGTTTTTGACCCGGCAGTAAGCAGCGAGACCCATGCGAAAGCTGAATCGGTCCGGAGCGAGTACGTTCTTGCTGTCAAGGGCAAGGTTATTCCGCGGCCGGCTGGAACGGTCAATCCCAATCTGAAGACCGGCGAAGTAGAGGTTGCTGTTACGGAGTGCAAGCTTCTCAATCCTGCAAAGACGTTACCGTTTACACTTGATGAGCATGTTGATGTCGCCGAAAATATCCGCCTCAAATACCGCTACCTTGATCTGCGCCGACCCCAGTTGCAGGAAAACATCATTCTCCGGTCGAAAGTTGCCCAGACAACGCGCCGTTATCTCAGCGAAAACGGTTTTCTTGAGATTGAGACCCCGTTTCTGACCAAATCAACCCCGGAAGGTGCCAGAGACTTCCTTGTCCCCTCCCGTATCAACCGCGGCCAGTTTTATGCGCTGCCGCAATCACCGCAGATATTCAAGCAGATTCTGATGATTGCCGGCTATGATAAATATTTCCAGGTGGTGCGCTGTTTTCGCGATGAGGACCTGCGCGCGGACCGGCAGCCCGAGTTTACCCAGATTGACTGCGAAATGTCATTTATAGATCGTGATGACATTATCAGCATGATGGAGGGGCTGATAACGACCATTTTCCGTGAAGCCAAGGGTGTTGATGTGCAACTGCCGATTCAGCGCATGACCTATCAGGAATCGATCCGCCGCTTTGGTGTGGACAATCCTGATCTCCGTTTCGGGCTGGAACTCTGCGAACTTACCGATTTCGTCAAGGGTGCCGGCTTTAAGGTTTTTGCCGAGGTAGCTGCTGCCGGTGGCATTATCAAAGGTCTGAATGCCAAGGGTTGCGCCGGTTTCTCCCGCAAGGAGATAGATGATCTGACCGAATTCGTCAAGATTTACGGTGCCAAGGGGCTTGCGTATGTAAAAATTGAAAATGGTGAGTGGCATTCACCGATTGCCAAGTTTTTTACGCCGGAAGAGATCAGGGTCATGAACATGGCATTCGGGGCAGAGGAGGGAGATCTTCTCCTCTTTGTGGCTGACAAACCGAAGGTTGTCAACGATTCACTCGGCAAGCTGCGTAATCAGATTGCCAGGATTCTCGGCCTGCTCGACAAAGATAATTATGTTTTTGTCTGGATTACCGACTTCCCGCTGCTTGAATGGGATGAGGACGATAAACGCTGGTGTGCTGTGCATCACCCGTTTACAGCACCGATGGATGAGGATGTGGCCTTTGTGGAGTCGGACCCGGGCCGTTGCCGCGCCAAGGCATATGACCTTGTTTTGAACGGAAACGAGATCGGTGGCGGCTCAATCAGGATCCATCAGGAAGTAATACAGTCACTCATGTTTAAAATGCTCGGGCATTCTGAAGAGGACAAGCGGTCGAAATTCGGTTTCCTGCTCGATGCCCTGGAGTACGGAACGCCTCCTCACGGAGGGATTGCTTTTGGTCTTGACCGGCTGGTAATGCTGTTGACCGGCAGTGATTCTATTAGAGACGTGATCGCCTTTCCGAAAACGCAGAAAGGTACCTGTCTAATGTCTGAAGCGCCTTCGAATGTAGATGACAAGCAGTTGCGTGAACTCGGGGTCAAGACAATTGTTAAATAGGTGTCTGGTTGAGAGGTAATCGCAAGTCAAACCTTTATCTGTTGCTTCTGTCAGTCTTTGCTGCCGGTTGTGCGGCAACTTCGCCAAAGTTCAAGAACGAATCTGACGAACTTTTCCACAGATACAGGGGCAGTGAGGCCGCGGCTCTTTATCCGGTTGCGTTCGAGGATATCTACCTGACCATTCACCATGGCGATGAGCAACTTGCCGAGAATAATATCGAGAGCGCAGATCTTTATTATCAGCTTGCTATCGGGAAAATATCACTTCTTGAAAAGCAATATGTCGATGATGTGAAGCGCCGTGAGGAAGCTGCGCGACTGGTTCTTGAACAACAGGAGAAGGAAGCTGCCGAGGAACTGCGCAGAAAGCTGGAACTGGAGCGTGAGCGGGCTGAGGAAGCCGCCAACGCAGCCTTCATAGCAAAGAAAATCGCAGCGGAAAAGGCTGAAGCAAGAAGAAGGGCTGAACGCGCAAGATACGAAAAAGAGGCCATACCTGCTGCAACGCACACGGTAAAGAGAGGCGAAACTCTGCCGCAGATTGCTGCACTTGCTGAGGTTTACGGAGACTCAGCTCTCTGGCCTCTCCTGTACAGGGCGAATCGTGATCAGATTAGCAATCCGGCCGTACTCTGGCCGGGGCAGGTGCTCCGCATACCCAGAAATTATGACAGAAACGATCTGAATGAAGCCCGCAGATTCTCATCTGACCGTCAACTGCGGTAGGTGTGTATGCAGATATGCATGGTTTTCATGTCTGCATACTGTAAGCATCGCCTCGTCCCATACAACCGGCGGAAATCCCTATCTTCCCTTGTCAGCAGTCGAAACATTGTAAGCCAGTCCTGCCATGCCTTTTAATTTATGCAATTGGCCGCTATGACCACGCCCGTTTTTACTTTCCAATCGTCGTTATTCAAGCCAATACAAGTAGTAATGCAATCAGTGCCTTAACCGTATTAATTCTCCTCAATTTTCCTTGACACCATTTTTCTATTTGTATACTGTATACAAAATTTTACGTTAGTATTAATTAAAATAAACGCTGTTTATTTTTGCTTAATTTCACAGGCTTTTATTCTAATACATCTGGCAATCCAGGCATAAAAATCCAAGGAGAGAATATGACAACACAAAAGATTATTTGGTCGAAAATCGATGAAGCACCTGCACTGGCAACCTACTCTTTGTTACCAATTGTCAACGCCTTCACAAAGGCCGCCGGCGTTGTTGTCGAGACAAGAGATATCTCTGTTGCAGGAAGAATTATCGCAAATTTTCCTGAGAATCTGACGGCGAGCCAGAAAATGCCTGATTATCTGGCCGAACTGGGAGACCTCACACAGAAACTAGAGGCCAACATCATCAAACTGCCCAACGTCAGCGCTTCAATCCCGCAGTTGAAGGCTGCTATCAAGGAGTTGCAGGAGAAGGGTTACAATATACCGGATTATCCCGAGGAGCCGAAAACCGACGCTGAAAAAGCACTTCACGCAAGGTATGCCAAGTGTCTGGGAAGTGCTGTAAACCCTGTTTTGAGAGAAGGAAACTCTGATAGAAGGTCGGCAGATGCAGTAAAGCAGTATGCAAGAAAACATCCGGTTAAAATGGGCGCCTGGACTCCGGATTCAAAGACCCATGTCTCACATATGAATGCCGGCGATTTTTACCACAGCGAGAAGTCTGTCACGATGAAAAAAGCTGGCAATGTAAAGATCGAATTTGTTGATAAGGCTGGAAAAGTTACGGTTCTGAAAGAGAAGTTGCCGCTGCAGGAAGGCGAGGTGCTTGACGGCGCATTCATGAGTTGTCGTGCCCTGCGCAAATTTATCGAGGAGCAGATAGAAGACGCCAAGCAGAAGGGAGTGCTATTCTCCGTTCACCTCAAAGCAACCATGATGAAGATTTCCGATCCGATCATGTTTGGCCATTTTGTTTCCGTTTTTTATAAAGATGTTTTCGAAAAGCATGCAGCTACCTTCAAAGAACTGGGCATTAATCCGGATCTTGGCATGGGTGACCTTTACGCAAAAATCAAGAAATTGCCGGAAGCCAAACAGGCTGAGATAGAAGCAGATATCCAGGCTGTTTACAAGAAAAGACCCGAGCTGGCGATGGTGGATTCAGATAAAGGGATCACCAATCTCCATGCCAGCAATGACATCATCATCGATGCATCCATGCCGGTCGTTATCCGTGACTCCGGCGGGATGTGGGGTCCGGATGGAAAGCTTCATGATGTAAAATGCGTGATACCTGACACCTGTTATTCGGAATGGTATCAGGAGTGCATATCCTTCTGTAAGAAAAATGGTCAGTTTGACCCCACGACAATGGGCTGTGTTTCAAACGTTGGCCTGATGGCGCAAAAAGCAGAGGAATACGGTTCACACGACAAGACATTCAAGGTTCCCGCCGATGGAACGATGCGGGTTGTCGATGAATCTGGGTCAGTCTTGTTCCAGCATGAGGTGGAAGCAGGTGATATCTGGCGCGGCTGTCAGGCAAAGGACCTGCCGATTCGGGATTGGGTAAAACTGGCGGTCAACAGGGCAAGGGCAACCGGTGCCCCGGCTATTTTCTGGTTGGACAAAAACAGGGCGCACGATGCCCAGATGATTGAAAAGGTCAATAAGTACCTGAAAGATCACGACACAAAAGGTCTGGATATCCAGATCATGCCGCCAGTACAAGCGATGCAGTTCACCATGCAACGTGCAAAAGACGGTAAAGATACGATTACCGTAACCGGCAATGCTCTCAGGGATTACCTGACCGATCTGTTTCCAATTCTTGAATTGGGTACGAGTTCAAAAATGCTCTCCATCGTGCCGCTTTTGGCCGGTGGCGGACTGTTCGAGACAGGCGCAGGTGGTTCTGCACCCAAGCATGTGCAACAGTTTGTAAAGGAAGGGTACCTGAGATGGGATTCACTCGGCGAATTCCTGGCATTGGCTGAATCTTTGAGGCATCTGTCCAGCACCTTCAAGAATGAAAAGGCTCAGCTTCTGGCAGATACGCTTGATAAGGCAAATGCCAAATTCCTCGATAATAATAGGAACCCGGCCCGTAAAGTAGGTCAGATTGACAACAGGGGCAGCCATTTCTATCTTGCAATGTACTGGGCCGAGGCGCTGGCTGAGCAGACCAAGGACAAGGAGCTGCAGGCACGTTTTGCCAAGGTAGCCAAGCAGCTTCAAGAAAATGAGGCAAAGATTAACGAAGAGTTGATCGGCGCCCAGGGGAAACCACAGGATATCGGCGGCTATTATATGCCTGATCCGGTCAAGACGGAAAAAGCAATGCGGCCCAGCAAGACCTTAAATGCAATAGTTGACGCTATCAATAGTTGACGCTATCGCATAACGGCATAGTAATAAGTCCAACATCTACTCAAGGAGGAAATCATGGCAAGAAAGAAGATTGCATTAATCGGTGGTGGTCAGATCGGTGGCGTACTTGCTCAGCTTTGCGCTTTACGCGAACTGGGTGATGTAGTGATGTTCGATATCGTTGAAGGTCTGCCCCAGGGGAAGATGCTCGATATCGCCGAAGTCGGCTCGGTAGATCGTTTCGATGCCTCTCTGAAAGGTACCAACAGCTACGAAGATATCAAAGGTTCTGATGTTGTCATTGTAACTGCAGGTCTCCCCCGCAAGCCGGGCATGAGCCGTGATGACTTGATTGCTACCAACTCCAAGATCATGAAGTCGGTAGCCGAAGGGATCAAGCAGTATGCTCCCAACGCTTTCGTTATCGTTATCTCCAATCCGCTTGACGCCATGGTTACCCTCTGCCAGAAAATCACCGGCTTCCCGCACAACAGGGTTATCGGTCAGGCCGGCGTACTCGATTCTGCCCGTTTCATCACCTTCATCGCCTGGGAACTCGGTGTTTCCGTTAAAGACGTAAATGCAATGACTCTCGGTGGTCACGGCGACGACATGGTGCCGCTTGTCCGTTATGCCAGCGTCAACGGCATCCCGGTCATGGAGCTTCTCGAAAACAAATACAAGGACAAGGCAAAGGCCAAGGAAGTGATGGATGCAATGGTCAAGCGCACCCGCGGAGCAGGCGGCGAAGTTGTCGCTCTTCTCAAGACGGGTTCCGCATTCTACAGCCCGGCATCTTCCGCTATTGCCATGGCCGAGTCTTTCCTCAAGGACCAGAAGCGCGTCCTGCCGACCTGTGCCTACCTGAACGGCGAATTCGGCGTCAAGGGCCTTTATGTCGGCGTACCGTGCGTCATTGGTGAGAAGGGTATTGAGCAGATTCTGCAGTTCAAGCTCGACGCTGAAGAGCAGGCAATGCTTGACAAGTCCGTTGCCGCAGTCAAGGATCTTGTTTCAGCCATGGACAAGATGGAACTCTAGGTATCTTCTGCCTATCTCTAATTAACTGAAGAAGGGCTCAGGCCCTTCTTCTTTTTTCTAACGGTTGATTTATTCTGTCAACCGTGCTAAGTTCACACGTTTTTTGCCTGTGGGCTCACTATTTAATAAGGGGTGAAAGTAGATGGAAAAAAAACTTCCGACGATTGAGATTATCGAGAAGTACTGCAAGGGGTGCTACATCTGTGTTGAGTTCTGCCCTACGAAAGTGCTTGAAATGAAAGGATTCGTTGTTGCCGTAAAGGATCTGGAAGCCTGTATCAAATGCATGCAGTGCGAGCTGCGCTGCCCCGACTTCGCTATCAAAGTTACCGCTTAACATTTTAACAGGAGGTATTTACCGTGGCAAAAAAAGTTGCATTTCTGCAGGGTAACGAGGCAGCCGCACACGGCGCGCTTTACGCCGGCTGTAAATTTTTCGCCGGCTACCCGATTACACCATCCACCGAAGTTGCAGAGGTCATGTCCCTCGAGCTTCCCAAGGTCGGTGGCAAGTTCATTCAGATGGAAGACGAGATCGGGGCCATGTCTGCCCTTATCGGCGCATCTCTTACCGGAAGCAAGGTTTTGACATCCACATCCGGTCCCGGCCTTTCTCTTAAACAGGAAATTATCGGTTATGCCTGCATCACCGAAGTTCCTTGTGTCATCGTCAACGTCATGCGTGGCGGTCCTTCGACAGGTATGCCGACCGGACCTTCACAATCTGACCTGATGTGCGCCAAGTGGGGCACTCACGGTGACCATCCGGCAATCTGCCTTACCCCGGCATCTGTTCAGGAGATTTTCGAAGAAACAGTCCGCGCATTCAATCTGGCAGAGAAGTACCGTACCCCGGTAATGATCATGCCTGACGAGATAGTTGCTCATATGCGTGAGCGCATTGTTTTCCCGGAACCGGGTGAACTGGAAGTTGTCGACCGTGCTCCGGTAACAGTTCCTCCCGAAAAATACAAGCCGTACGACACTTCGTTCGGTGACATTCCGCCACTTGCCGCTTTCGGCTCCGGCTACAAGTTTCATGTAACCGGGCTCAACAAGATGGCCGATGGTTTCCCGACCACCAAGGCCGAGTATGTTCAGGCAGAGGAAGAGCGTCAGGTTCGCAAGGTTGAGGCTAATAAAGCTGATATCATGAAGTGGGAGGAGTATAAGGTTGATGATGCCGATATCGTCATCGTCGCCTGCGGCTCCACGTCACGTTCCGCCCGTTATGCCGTAGATGTGGCCCGCAAACAGGGGATCAAGGCCGGTCTTTTCCGCCTGATTACCTTCTGGCCGTTCCCGGAAGATCGACTGCTTGAAATCTCCAAAAAGGTAAAAGCATTCATTACCCCGGAAATGAATCTCGGCATGACCCACGGCATTGTAAAAGGCTGCATCGAGGGTAATGCTCCGGTTCTCGGTATCTTCCGTGTTGACGGTGAGCCGATCAATCCGGAGCAGCTCATCGACAAGATGAAGGAGGTCAAGTAACCATGGCTTTTGATTATGAAAAGTATATTCGTCCCGGCAAGCTGCCGCATATCTGGTGCCCAGGCTGCGGTCACGGGATTGTCATGAAGGGTCTTATCCGCGCTATCGATACTGTTGGTCTCAAAAAGGAGAACACGGCTATCGTCTCCGGAATCGGCTGCGCTTCCCGTCTTCCGGGATACATGGACTGCTGTACGCTGCACACCGCCCATGGCCGTGCCGCTGCTTTTGCAACCGGCGTCAAGATGGCCCGTCCGGAAATGGATGTCATTCTGGTGGGCGGCGACGGCGACGGTACCGCTATCGGTGGCAACCACTTCATTCATGCCTGCCGCCGCAACATCAATATGACCTACATCATCCTTAACAACAAGATTTACGGGATGACCGGCGGCCAGTTCTCTCCTGCTACCCCGACCGGCGACAAGGCATCCACAACCCCTTACGGCAATCCGGATCCTCCATTTGATATCGCCAAACTGGCCATCGGTGCAGGCGCTACCTTTGTGGCCCGCGGCACAGCATTTCATGCCAACCAGATCGACAAGCTGATTACGGAAGCAATCCAGCACAAGGGTTTCTCCGTTGTCGAGATCCTCGATGACTGCCCGACCACCTATGGCCGGCGCAACAAGTTCAAGTCTGTTATCGAAATGATGAACCACCTGAAGGATATTGCCGTACCGGTCAAGGCTGCCGAGAAGATGAGTCCTGAACAGCTCAAAGGAAAAGTGCTTACCGGAGTTCTCTATAAGGAAGAAAAGCCGGAGTATACCGAAGAGTATGCCAAGGTAATTCAACGGGCCCAGGCCGCGAAATAATACAAAGGAAAAGGAGCGTAAAGATGTCACGTTATGAACTCAGATTTTCCGGCGCGGGCGGACAGGGCTTGATCACCGCCGGGATTATCATGGCAAAGGCTGCTTCTATCTACGAAGGGAAAGAGGCTGTCCAGTCGCAAAGCTACGGACCAGAGGCTCGTGGTGGTGCGTCCAAGTCGGAAGTCATCATCTCAGATACCGTAATTGACTACCCGAAGGTCACTAAATGCGATGCGCTGCTGGCAATGACTCAGGAAGCATGCAACAAGTACTCTGACGACCTCAAGGAAGGTGGCGTTCTTCTGTATGATTCAGATCTCGTTACCAAGCTTCCGGAAGGGAAGTTCAAGAGAGTCGGTTTCAATATCATTAATACCGCTAAAAA
>JAGFXN010000108.1 GCA_017861215.1 Deltaproteobacteria bacterium
GATCGCAGGCGTAGATGCGTGCTGCGGCGCGGCTGCTTGCGCCACCGGTGTTGACGCCATTGGTGTTGACGCCGCAGGTGCTCTCCCCGCCGCAGAGACGGACTGCCGGAGGAAACTGCAGCCCGGTCAGAAAGCCGCAGAGCAGCAGCAGCGGCAGAATCAGGGCGTAGGCGGCGGTGGCGGAGAGGGAGGTGGTAAAGCCGCTGACGGAGATGAGCAGCGCCAGCGTGCCGCAGAGCAGGACGAAGCCCGCTTCTCCGCCGGCAAGCCAGCGCAAGTCCTGCGGCGCGGGGCGCCTGGCTGCGGTCAGCATGCTGCCGCACCAGAGACCGGCCATGAAAAGAGCGATTAACAGCCCGATCGTCTGGATCATCGCGCCGTGAACGAGCTGGAAGAGCAGCATGAGGGCAAGCTCCAGAATCATCGCCACGCAACCGGTCGTGGTGATCAGATACGGGAGCGCGACTTCCGGACGGTAGCGGCAGACAGCCGTGACAACAGCGGCAAGCAGCACGACCCAGGGGAGGAGAGAAACGGCCGACAGCCGGCCGAGCCTTTCCAGAAGAGGCTTGAGCGCCGGGTTGAAGGTCGCGGTCGTCTGGAATATCTGCCGTGCCAGAAGATACGGTTCGAGGTCGCTGTTGACAACTCCGCCGCCGGCAATATTGGCATGGAACCACGCCAGCTGTGACGGGTCGAAGAGCCAGCGCAGATGCTCGCGGCTTATCAGTCGCGGCTGTATCCTCCTGGCGGCAAGCCTCCCGGCAAGTTCATCTGCGGAAAGGGCTTCCAGATTGAGCCCGTTTGCCGCCAGAAACAGGTTCTGGTCACCGGGAATCACCAGCGCATGGCTAAAAGCGGCCCGGCAGGTTGCCAGCAGCGACTCGGTCATGCTCCTCATCTCCGGCCCGTAGTAAGCGGTGGAGCCGGGGGCAAGCGTTGCCACTAGCCCTTTATCCGCAAGCAGCAGCGCCAGCTGGCGGAAGAATTCCACCGAGAAATAGCGGTTTTCCTGAAGGTTTTCCGGCAAAGGCGTGCCGATAAGAATAATGTCGTAGCGGCTGGCGCAGTTGCGGACAAACTCCCGGCCGTCGCGGTAATGGATCCGTACCCGTGGGTCGGCAAGAGCCTGCAGGGATGCCGGGTCGGCAAATCTCCGGACACTCTCCAGAATCGCCGGATCCAGCTCCAGATAATCGACCCGGCGGATCGTACCGTACTTGAGAATCTCCGCCAGCACGCCGCCGGCGCCGCCGCCAAGGAGAAGCACCCTCTGCGGAGCAGGGTGGGCCAGGAGCGGCAGATGCACGAACAGCTCGGCTCCCTCTATGTCGGCATCGGGAAAGGTATAGAGCGGTCTGCCGTCGGTATAGATGGTCTGCTGCTCCTGATTGCGGAGCACGGCAATGTTCTGGTAGGGCGAGTTGCTGCTGGCTACCAGCTCCTTCCCCTGCCAGCGCAGGGACTGCGAAATCATTTCCAGTCTGCCCCCGTAAGCCAGCAGCAGCGGCACAAGCACCAGTGGCGTAAAGAGCAACAGGGCAAACGGCAGGCAGATGCTGTTTACGCCACTGGTGCCGCGGCGATCGGCCGCCGGGGTCGCCTGCCAGAGCCATAGAGAAGCGGCGGCACCGACAAAGAGCAGCAGCGCGGCGCTCTGAAACGCCGTGTACAACGGCAGCAACACAAAGGAGACCAGCAGTCCGCCGGCTATTGTGCCCAGGGTATCAAAAGCATAGGTCCTGCCGGCCGCGGCTTGCGGATCGGCAGTGAGTAGAGCAAAAAGCGCCGTGGCCGCCACAAACTGGGCGCCGTGCAGCAGGGCAGGAGGAAAGAGGAGCGCTGCGGTTACCGTGATGACCTGCAGCAGGGTAGCCGCCTGATCAGCCGGCAGGGCGGCGATTGTCTTGCAGCTGCGCGTCAGAAAGATGCAGAGGGGGAAGGTGAGGGAAAAGAGGAGGGTGAGGTTGAGAAAAGCGGCTACCGGCGAGCGCCGGACAGCGGCGCAGCGCCCGGCGAGCATCGCCCCGAACGCCTCGGCAGCGATCCAGATGCCGATGATCAGACCGATATAGAGTTCATTACCGGCAAACTGCGCGAGGATTTCGCGCAGCAGCACCGTCTGGGCGACAATGCCGGTTGCGCCGACAGTAATGGCGCAGGCTCTTGCCCCGCTGACCGGTGCCGGCAGGGAGGACATCAACTGTCCTGTGCGGTCAGTTTGCCGCAGGTATTCCAAAGAGCTCCGGTCCCCGGCAATGCCGGGCGACGCTGGCAGAGTAAGTCTCTGTCGAGGAGCCGCACCGCGGCCAAAGGCCGCAGGAACCGCAATAAATAGGGATGAATCGGCCGCACCGGACACTACCCCCCCGCAGATTTCGCCTTGAACCCCCTTGCTGCCAGCTCCGCCAGCAGCAGTTCGCGGTGGTCGCCCTGGATCTCGACCAGACCGTCTTTCACCGTACCGCCGGTGCCGCAGCGTTTCTTCAGCTCTCCGGCAAGCGCCCTGACGCCGTCCTCAGTCAGCGGCAGGCCGGTGATGACGGTAACTGTCTTGCCGCCGCGCCCCTTGGTCTCGCGCCGCACCCTGACCACGCCGTCACCGGCAGGCGGGCTGCTCTTTTTCCGACAGATGCAGGCAGCAACAGCCTTGCCGCAGTCAGGGCAGACTCTACCTTCCGCAGACGAGTACACCAGCCTGCTGTTGGCAGCTGCAGGTACTTTCATGAGTCACTCCCGCCCGGCTCGGCCAGCACCATTAAAGTTGCGCTGCTATGCGCCACCAGCTTCCCCTGCTGGTTGGTAATCCGACAGGTGACGCTGGCAAGCCGCCGCCCGAGATGCACCAGTTCCGAACGTGCCGTCAGCGTATCCCCCAGCAAGGCCGGCCGGACATAGGTCACCGTAAGACTTGTCGTCGTGCAGGCCCGGCCTGAAGGGAGCAGCGGTCCCGGGAAAAAGGAAACTGAATCCGCCAGCGTGGCAATCAGTCCGCCATGGGCTCCGCCGAAATAATTCGCATGGCCGGCGCCGACCACAACCTCCATCACCGCATGGCTGGCGCCGATCTCCTTGAGCTGGATATTGAGGGTCTTGAGCAGCGCAATTGCGTTGGCCCGCTCTATTGTTGCCGGCTCGATAGTCATTCGTTGCCCGCCTTTCCTGTCCGGTATTGTCGAAGTCTACCCCGATGCGAAGAGTCGGGCAAGCAGGAAGAGCAATGGCTGAAAAATGAAGAGCCGCCTTTGGCGGCCCTGCGGCAATAGCTCATGAAACCGGTACCCGGAATCTCCGGCTCCGTTGCGCCTCGGGCTTTTTCAGCCGGAGGGTGAGGATGCCGTTGCTGAGATCCCCCGTGACTTCCTGATCAGTGACTTCGTACGGCAACAGCAGACTCCGGGTGAAACTGCCGTAGCGGCATTCGGCAAGCATGCTCCCGTCAGCCCTTTTCCGCTCCTGGGCGACCTTTTTCTCGCCTTTTATTGTCAACCGCCGACCGAGCAGCTCGACGGTGAAGTCCTCCTTTTTCAGCCCGGGGACTTCCGCCGTTACAATCAACTCGTCACTCGTTTCCTGCATATCGAGAAGCGGCACTCCAAGCTGTGTGAACGCCGGGAATCGGTCGGCTGTTATAGTCTCCAATTCTCGATCCGCAGGTTGAGTCGACCGGAACCTGTCAAGAAACCGGCCGATCTTGTCAGACAGGCGCTGCAGCGAATCTTTCCAGCTCTCCGGCACAAGGTTTGACATGGCAATCACCTCCCGTACCCTTTGCCTGCCTTATGCTACTTTTATCTCGATCTTGTGTGGTTTTGCCGCTGCCGCCAGCGGCACCTTCAGAGTCAGGATGCCGTTGACCAGCTCTGCCTTCGCTTTTTCATGGTCTAGGCTTTCCGGAATCGAGAACTGCCGGTAATAGGAAGCCAGCTCGAACTCCGCATACGTCTCATTGCCCGGCATGCTTCTCACTGCCGGCGCGCTTATGGTTAGGATCCCTTTTTCGACATTCACATCCAGGGTATCTTTTGTCGCCCCCGGGATGTCAGCCGTCAGGATTAAACCTTCAGCGGTTTCAATAATATTCACTGCCGGCCTGATATATTTTTCGCTCGACCTCGTTTCCTCCCGGGCCTGGACATTTCTTTCCTGATTACTTTCCGTTAAACTGTTGGTTGCCATGATGAAGGCCTCCTTTGCTGGTGATTTTTTCTCTGCGCCATCCCTTGTCAGGAGAGGCTGATGGCTATTTTTTTCGGTTTGGCGTGTTCGGCCTTGGCCAGGGTAATGCGCATGATGCCGTCTCTGCATTCGGCGCGTACCTTGTCCGGGTTGATATCCAGCGGCAGTTCAAGGGTACGGGAGAACCTGCCGGAGCCTATTTCGCTCCTGTGGACGATCTGCCCCTGCTGCTCAGCCACCGGTTTCCGCTCCCCACTGATGGTGATCGTGTTTCTCAGCACGGTCAGATCGGTGTCTTTCGGATCGACGCCCGGAAGCAAGGCATCGACATAGACATGGCCTTCGTCTTCACTGAAGTTCACCAACGGGAATTTCCTGCTTGCCGGGGCAAGGAATGCTCCTCCCGCTGGCCGGCTGATGCCGCTCCCCCTGAAGGCTTCATCGATCTCCCTTCTCAAATTTTCCAGTTCTCTGAATACATCCCAACTTGCCATGGTGATTACCTCCTTGCCAATATGTGCTGCATCTGACAGAAAACATAAGTATCAGGCGCCGCAATGTCAAGAGAGGGTCATAACAATGGAACAAGCTGTAATTAAAGGTTTTATCTGTACAGCACCGGAAGCTGTTTTTATGTGGGCGGGGAAGAGGGGCAGGCAATAATTCACAGTTTTATTGCCTGCCGGTAGTGAGGAGGCTTGAGAGAAATCTTCTTCTTTACGAACGCTTCTGCCCGAGCAGAATACCGGCGCCGTTGGGAAGCTCAACAGGGAGACGTCGCACTTCATGAAGCCCGGCTGCGGTCATCATGGCGGCCAGTTCCCCCTGAGCATAGGCGCGACCATCACCGGTACCAATCAGCATATTCAGGGAAAAAAGTGCCGGAAATGGCGGCCCGTCTTTGGCGTCGTTCAGGATGAACTCCTGCACCAGCAGTATCCCGCCCGGCTCCAGCGCGGCCACCCCCTTGCGCAGAATCGCCAGACAGCTCTCCGCGCCTTCCGAGTGCAGAATGTGTGACAGCCAGGCAACGTCAAAGCCGTTCGGCACGGCGTCGGCATGATAATCGGCGGGGCAGAAGGCGATCCGGCCTTCGAGACCGAAGCGGGCAATGGTTTTTTCCGCAAAGATGCGGGTGGTGGGGAGATCGAAGACCGTTGCCGCCAGGCCGGGATTCTGCAGACAGAAATGGATGGCGTAGGTACCCGGACCTCCCCCCAGATCAAGGAGACTGTGCCGGCCGGAAAGATCAATGCTCCGGGCAACCAGCGGCGCCAGCTGGCTTGCCAGATTGAACATGCCCAGCAGAAAGCTTTCCCGTACCTCGGCTTCAGCTCCATGGGATACGCTCGACCTGACCGGGCCGCCGCTCCTGACCGCAACGGGCAGCTTCGCCCAACCCTCCATCAGATGGTGGTGATGCATGATGATGTGCCCGAGATACCCTGGCGCCGCACGGACAAGATGCGCAGCGGCAAAAGCGGTCAGCGCGTAGCAGCCCTCGGCCTTCACCAGAAAACCAAGCGCTGCCAGGGCATCCAGGAGCATGGCAGTGGCACGTGGGTCGGCGCTGCACCCTTGAGCGACCTCGCTGGCACTCTGCGCACCCTCTGCCAGCGGCGAAAAAACATCCAGCTTCACCCCGGCGTGCAGCGCGCAGGCCGCCCAGTACCCCCCGGAGAGCTGCAGCAGATCCGGGATCGTCCAGTTGTTTTTTTCCATACGATCTCCTGACATACAGTTATTATAGGCTGAAGACTGAAGGCTGAAGACTGAAGGAAACCCAATGG
>JAGFXN010000109.1 GCA_017861215.1 Deltaproteobacteria bacterium
CGACTGAAATCTTCTGAAATAATGAACAGATCCAAAGATTTGCGGTTGATTGCCAAAGAACTGCTTGAACTTCTTTCCGCCGAATTCCACTTCGATCTGAGCGTCATCCGCCTGCTGCAGCCGGACGGCTCACTGCTCACCTACTCGGAAGTACACTCTGCGGCCGGAGAGACAAGCCTGCCGGTTTCAATTCTTCCTGCCGACGATTTTTTTATTAACGAGCTGATGACAAGCAGGCGTCCCCAGTTTGCCAACGACACCAAAAACATCGGCAACTACCCGAACAGGGCGGCAACACCCATCGAATCTTTTGCTGCGTTCGCCCACATTCCGATTGTCGTGGAAGGTGAGCCGCTCGGAGTACTTTCCGTGTTCTCCGTCTCTATTGTCAGACTTTTTACCGAAGAACTGCTCAACCTTCTCAGCAGCCTGGCTGAACAGCTCGCTCTTGCCGTAAAACTGGTAGCCGAACGAGAAGCCAGGGAGCAGGAGAAACGCGAAAAGGATGTGGCGCTGCTGAGAAATGCCGCCGTGACTCATGAAATGGAGCTTGCCAAACAGATTCAGCTCTCTTTGCTCCCGGAAGCGCCGCCGCTGCTCCCCGGAATGCAGATTGCCTCACTCTCCGTACCGGCTGAACATGTCGGCGGCGACTACTACGATTTTTTCGTCAGCGACGACCGGGTCATTGACGCCGTCATCGCCGATGTTTCCGGTCACAATGTAGGAGCAGCACTGATTATGGTTGAGACCAGATCGGTGTTACGCGCCCAGATTAAAATATCCAGCACCCCCGGAGAGATTCTTTCAAACCTCAACGCTCTCCTCATGAATGATCTCTCCCGGGCTGAACTTTTTATTTCGATGTTTTACATCAAATATGACACCGTTACCCGGTCGCTCAGCTACTCCAGCGCCGGACACAATCAGCCGCTGCTGTACCGAACGGCAGACGGTCGCTGCCAAGTGCTTGATGCTGAAGGGATGATAATCGGCGTACAGGAGAATGTCATCTTTGAAGACCGGACCGCAGTTCTTGTTCCCGGCGACATGCTGCTGCTCTACACTGATGGCGTCACAGAAACAGCTGACAGTAACGGAGAGATGTTCGGCTTGGACCGCCTGGCGCAGCTGCTGGAAAATGTTCACAACGAGCCTTTACAGAACGTGATTGACACTATTTACCGGAGCATCATCAGTTATTCCGGAACAAACCGTCTAGATGATGATGTCTCCCTGGTGGCCATGCGGGTAGAAACTTTGTCTGACGACCAGCAGGACTAGTCATGCAGCAATATTCTGTTATAATGCTAAAAAACTATCGATAAGAAGGTATGCCTATGAATCTCAACTCTGAAATCATAACCGGCAATGTTGTCATCCATGTCAAAGAGGAAAGACTCGACGCTCACAACTCTGCCGAGCTCAAACTCGAGTTTCAAAAGCTTTTTGCTTCCGGCAGCCAGAATCTGCTGGTTGACCTGAAAGAAGTCAGATTTATAGACAGCTCCGGGCTCGGGGCTCTGGTCTCCGGCTTCAAGAATGCAACCACAAGCCATGGCAGCTTGCGGCTGGCATCTTTGCAGCCGCAGGTTAAATCAATGTTTGAGTTGACCAGACTGCACCGGGTATTCGAGATATACCAGACAGTGGCGGAAGCCCTCGAAAAATGACGACAGAGGCAGGCATGGAAAAAAGAGGGATCGAACTCGACATTAAAGTACCGAATCAGACCAGGTACTTAAGCCTTATCGGCCGGATAGGAGAAGATATTGCCCGGGAAATCGACCGCTACTCCGGTGATCGGGAGACACTGGCCTACCAGATCAACCTGGTGCTTACTGAAGCGATGTCAAACGCCATAAAGTACGGCAACCCTGATAACAGGGAGGAGACAGTTCATATCCTGATAAACATCAGTGACAACGAACTATTCATCAGGATTTACGATTATGGTCAAGGTTTTGACATCAACGAAATACCAACCCCTGACTTTGATGCCCTCGAAGACCGCGGTCGCGGCATCTTTCTGATAAAAGCGCTGATGGACTCGGTACAGTACCGGAAACAGGCCGACGGCAACATGCTGGAAATGATCAAGCAGCTCCATTAACCGGTCTGCGGCGCAGATACCCTCTGACAATCATGACGACACCCACCAGAAGCATCGGCAAGCTCAGCAGCTGTCCCATTGTTGCCCCGCCCCAGAGGAAACCGAGCTGCTGGTCAGGCTCCCGGAAAAACTCGACGCAAAACCTGAACAGGCCGTACCCGGCAATAATCGTCCAGAAGACGATCCCTTTGGGGGGATTTGTCCTGTCAACGCCCCATGCAAGCGCCAGCAGCACAACCCCTTCGAGAAATGCCTCGTAAAGCTGCGATGGATGCCGCGGCAGGGGTCCTCCGGACGGGAAAACAATGCCCCAAGTGTGGTCTGTTACCCTGCCGAACAGCTCCCCGTTGATAAAATTGCCCAGCCTGCCAAGCCCGAGGCCGATCGGCACCGTAAGAGCAACAATGTCAAGCATCTGCCAAAAATCCAGACTGTTCTTTCTGAATACATAGAATGCAGCGATGACCCCGCCTAGCATGCCGCCGTGAAAAGACATACCCCCCTCCCAGACGGCAAACACCTTGAGAGGATGGTCCAGATACCAGGACAGGTTGTAAAAGAGAATGTAGCCGCTTCTCCCCCCAAGGACTATGCCCATGGCGATAAAGAAAACAATATCGGCGACAGCATCGGTGGAAAGGCCCAGACCGCGACGTTTCGCCTGACTCTTGATGATGAAATAGGCGGCCAGGAAGCCGATGATATACATCAGTCCGTACCAGCGGAACTCAAGGGGGCCCAAACGCAGAAACACAGGATCAATTACCGGTAATTTCATCTTGCTCCTTCGCGGGATACAAAAAAAGGGCTAGCTTTCGCTAACCCCTTGATATTTTGGTGGAGCTGATCAGGATCGAACTGACTACCTCTTGAATGCCATTCAAGCGCTCTCCCAGGTGAGCTACAGCCCCAAAACGGATTTTTTTTATAACAGACCGTCGCCGGTGTGTCAATCTGTTTTTAACAGCTTGAGCTGGCACTACCTGAATCGGCATGCAGGAGTCAAGCTGCCGTGCTTCACATCGTCAGACCAACGGTCTGCATCCCGTCGCCACCCACCAGAGCGGACAGGCAAGGACAGCGAACAGGCTCCAGCCGGCGAGGAAACAGAGCAATGACCACGGCGCCGCGCTGCCGCTGAGAAAAACCGGCGCCATGCTGCCGAGAAAATGACCGTGAGCATCGTTCTGCTCCGCCGGACTGCTATCTTTGCTTCCGATACGGTGCAGTTTCGACCCCCGGTATGCCGGCAGGGATCAATGCCTGCCGGTTCTGCACATTGCGCCTGCGCAATGGTGACGCTTCGGCAGATAGGGCCGGATGCGGGCAAAGCCCTTATAAACGATTGTGGCGACAGGATAAATCAGCGGCAGGGAGATGAACCTGCCCAGGGCGCAGTACAATGATGATGACGGGAAAGCCTGCCAGATTGCCCGGAAAGCATCGACACCGCGGTAGACCTCACCCTGCACGTCGATGACGTGCAGTTCGTAGATGAAAGATGCGAGCGGTATCCGGTAGGGGACAGGGTCGAAAGCCGGGGAACTGATGTCCACGGCGCTGAGCCGGCCGGCATGATCCCGGCGCAGATAGTGCTCTATTTCAGCGGCACAGACGGAGCAGGTGCCGTCATAGAAAACCAGGACAGGAAATGCCGGCTGTTTCATGATGTTGTCACCCCTGGTACGGGCCACTGGCGGCAGTTACCCGACGCTCCCGGCCTGATGCGGATACCTGCGCAGCAGTTCATCCTGCAGGCTCATCGTGACTGACTTCTCTTCTGCCAGTACTCCCGCTCGAACAGCCAGTGCTCCTGCATGAAATCGATCAGTCCGGACATCCGGGCCCTGAATCCTGTCTGGAACTCGTCCTGTTCGGGGAATAACCGCCTCTCCCTGATGCTCCGGCAGAGTTCACTCCCCAGTCCGCGGGCCCTGGAAAAGAGATTTTCCTCAGCGGGGAAAGTCCGGACCCCGGCCACAGGCGAGCCGATCCCGCCGACAGAGCAGGCGCCGAGAGTGTTGACAAACCGCGCCATGTAGGCGAGCACCTCTTCGTCCTCACCGCCGCCGGAGGTTTCTACAAGCGCGGCGTATTTGCCTTCGAGCGCCATACAGTGGATAAGGCCGTTGCAGCGGTCAAAGAGCGCTTTCATCTGGGCCGTGACACTGAAGATATAATTCGGGCTGGCAAGAATGAAGCCGTTACTGGCAAGAAGTTTTTCCTTGATCGCCTCGTAGTCGTCCGTGATGGAGCAGATACCGGTTTTATGGCAGAGGTCGCAGCCGACACAGGGGTGAACGTTCAGCGAGGAAAGGGAAAGTATTTCGGTTTCCGCCCCGCATTCTCTGGCACCATGGAGCACTTCTTCCAGAAGCCGGCCGGTATTGCCCTTCATCCCTCGCGGACTGGCAATAATGGCAAGAATTTTCATGGTATCTCCTTTTGCAGAGCGAGCATGGCGCCATAGCCAGCCACCAGGGCCGATGCCGATGCCGTGCCTGTAGACAGTACATACGGTCATCATGGCGTGCGGAAATCTGCCTGGATTTTGAGGACAATGCCAGCAAGCTACAATGAATCATGCTGATGAGTCAACCGGCTGTAGTTTTTCTACCGCACACATGAAGAGGCCCGCATTAGTCGCGGGCCTCTTTTCTTTACTTTTATCCCTTTTGAGGGGGTATCAGGCTTAAGCTCCAGCCCAGTGGTTACTTCCTATGTCATGTAAACAGCCCGGTGGAGTGTCCTCAGTCATTAAGCCCTCCTTTGTTGCTGCTTTACTTTCTGGAAATGCTTCTACGACGATTTACTCCTTTTGTTTCTCTGGTTCTGTTTCAGTTTGCCTCTTGAAGCTCCTTCTCCTGCGGTACTGCCTCTTTGCTTCTTCACTTCTGTTTCAGGTAGCGCTACCTGGTAACAATATAGCCAATCTGATCCAAAAAAACAGTCTATTATTAATTATTTTACAGGCGTATTATAAAAAGATATGCAAAGGCCCCGGCAACTTTTGGGGCCTTTACCATTCCATGGCTGCATGGTTCCGGTTAACATTTGATTATCAAACATTGATGTCAAGACAGACGAAGTGAGGAGGATGACATGCAACAGAGGAAACTCGGCACAGAAGGGCTGGTTGTTTCCGCGCAGGGACTGGGGTGTATGGGAATGTCGGATTTCTACGGACACCGCGACGAAGCTGAAGCAATCAGCACCATCCGGCGTGCCCTGGATTTGGGGGTAAACTTTCTGGACACTTCCGATATGTACGGTCCGTTCACCAACGAGGAGTTGATCGGCAAAGCGATCAAGGGGCGGCGCAAAGAAGTAGCGATAGCTACCAAATTCGGCATCATGCGCAGCAACCAGCCAGCTCCGGGCGGCGGCTGGGCACCGATTACCGGCATCTCCGGCAGGCCGGAGTATGTCCGCTCCGCCTGCGATGCCTCGTTGCAGCGGCTTGGTGTCGACCATATCGATCTCTACTATCAGCACCGGGTGGATGTCAACGTGCCGATCGAAGAGACCGTGGGGGCCATGTCCGATCTGGTCACGGCAGGCAAGGTACTCTATATCGGCCTTTCCGAAGCGAGCCCGGCCACGATCCGCCGCGCCCATGCCGTACATCCGGTCACTGCTTTGCAGAGTGAATATTCACTCTGGACCCGGGACCCGGAAGACGAGGTGCTGCCCACCCTGCGTGAACTGGGAATCGGCTTTGTGGCCTATAGCCCCTTGGGTCGCGGCTTCCTGACAGGTCAGTTGAAAAGCCCTGACGATTTCGATGTCGATGATTACCGGCGCAACTCGCCCCGTTTTCAGGGAGAGAATTTCACGAAGAATCTG
>JAGFXN010000008.1 GCA_017861215.1 Deltaproteobacteria bacterium
AGTATGCCTTAGGGGAACTACTATCTATGCTTAAAAAGCTGCTGTACGGTCTGTGCGTATCGGGGTATTTATGCAGATGAGCCGCCTGGGAGAACTCCTGGTTGCCAACAATCTAATTTCCAGGGAACACCTTGCCAGAGCCCTGGAAGAACAGAAAGATTCCTCAGGTCAGCTGCGACTTGGTACGATTCTGATTAAGAACGGATTTATCTCCGAACAGGATCTCACCGCTTTTCTTTCAAAACAGTATGGTGTTCCTTCAATCAATCTTGCCGAGCTTGAAGTAGATCCGGTTGTCATCAAGATCATCCCTGCCGATATTGCCCAGAAGTACCAGATAATCCCGGTAAATCGTGCCGGTTCTACTCTCATAGTGGCTATGAGTGACCCTTCAAACATTTTCGCCGTTGATGATATCAAGTTCATGACCGGTTACAATGTTGAGGTCGTTGTTGCCTCTGAAGCTTCTTTGAAAGCGGCTATCGACAAGTTTTACGATCAGTCTGCTTCTCTTGCCGATGTTATGGGCGACCTTGAAATGGAGGATTTCGAGGTTGTCGGTGATGAGGAGGAAGTAGATGTTTCTTCGCTGGAGAGGGCGACCGAAGATGCGCCGGTTGTCAAGCTGGTCAACATGATTCTTACCGATGCAATCAAGAAGAAGGCCAGCGACATCCATATCGAGCCTTACGAGCGGACATTCCGCGTCAGATACAGAATTGACGGTGTGTTGTATGAGGTGATGAAGCCACCGTTGAAGCTGAAGAATGCCATCACTTCTCGGGTGAAAATCATGGCGGAGCTTGATATAGCCGAGCGTCGCCTGCCCCAGGACGGCCGTATCAAGATAAAGCTCGGCGGCGGACAGGATATGGATTATCGTGTCTCGGTGCTGCCGACTCTTTTTGGCGAGAAAATTGTCATGCGGCTGCTTGACAAGTCCAATCTGCAGCTTGACATGACCAAGCTGGGTTATGAGCCGCTCGCGCTGGAACGCTTCCAGCATGAGATACACAAGCCCTTCGGCATGTGCCTGGTAACCGGTCCGACAGGGAGCGGTAAGACCGTTTCTCTTTATTCGGCCCTGTCCGAGTTGAATAAAACAACCGAGAATATTTCCACTGCTGAAGATCCGGTGGAGTTCAATTTTGCCGGGATCAACCAGGTGCAGATGCATGAGGATATCGGGCTCAATTTTGCGGCAGCTCTCCGGTCTTTTCTCCGCCAGGACCCTGACATAATCATGATCGGTGAAATCAGGGACTTTGAAACGGCCGAGATCGGGGTAAAAGCCGCGCTTACCGGGCACCTTGTTCTGTCAACTCTCCATACCAATGATGCGCCCTCGACGATTAACCGTCTCCTGAATATGGGGATAGAGCCTTTTCTGGTCGCCTCGGCAGTAAATCTCATAACTGCGCAGCGTCTTGCCAGGCGAGTTTGCAGTGAGTGCAAGGTTGTGGAAGATATCCCGGTAAAATCTCTTATTGCCGCAGGAGTTCCTGCAGAAGAGGCAGAAGAGTATGTCTGCTACAAAGGCACCGGCTGTCCGAAGTGTAATGGCACCGGCTACAAGGGAAGGGTTGGTTTTTATCAGGTCATGCCGATGCTTGAGCCAATCAGGGAACTGATTCTCAACGGAGCCAACACTGCCGAGATCAAACGCGAATCAATGCGGCTCGGCATAAAAACAATGCGTCAGTCTGGACTGACTAAAGTGCAGGAGGGGATTACTTCACTTGAAGAAGTCCTCCGCTGTACCGTCTCCGACGATTAGGATATCTTATGATAAATTTGCATCAATTACTGAAGGAACTTGTCGACCGCAACGGTTCCGACCTGCATATCACAACAAATTCTCCGCCGCAGTTGCGCATTGACGGTGAGCTTACCCCTACAAATCTGCCGCCCATGTCTGCAGTCGAAACCAAGCAGCTCTGTTACAGTGTTCTTACGGAAGCACAAAAGCACAAGTTTGAAGAGGAAAATGAACTCGATCTTTCATTTGGCGTCAAGGGACTTTCGCGGTTCCGCGGCAATATCTTTATTCAACGTGGTGCCGTTGCCGGTGTTTTCCGGGTAATCCCTTACAGGATACTCACTTTGGATGAATTAGGCCTCCCGCCGGTAGTCAAGGATCTTTGTGAAAAAAAGCGGGGACTTGTTCTGGTAACCGGCCCGACCGGCAGCGGTAAATCGACAACCCTTGCCTCCATGATCGACAAGATCAATACCGAACGTCATGATCACATTATTACCATCGAAGACCCGATAGAGTATCTTCATCCTCACAAAGGGTGCCTCGTTAACCAGCGTGAGGTAGGTGCAGATACGAAGGCTTTCAAGCATGCCCTCAAGTATGTGTTACGCCAGGATCCGGATGTTGTGCTTGTCGGTGAGTTGCGCGACCTGGAGACCATAGAAGCTGCGTTGACACTGGCGGAGACCGGTCACTTGTGCTTTGCGACTCTGCATACCAACTCCTGCGTCCAGACAATCAACAGGATAATCGATGTGTTCCCGCCATATCAGCAGACTCAGGTGAGAACACAGCTCTCTTTTGTGCTTGAAGGCGTGTTGTCACAAATACTCATCCCTAAAGTTGGCGGTACAGGTCGTGCGCTTGCGCTGGAAGTTATGGTGCCAAACCCGGCTATTCGCAACCTGATACGAGAAGACAAGATCCACCAGATCTATTCGCAGATGCAGGTCGGACAGGACAAGTTCGGCATGCTGACCTTGAATCAGTCCCTGCAAAATCTTTACGCACGGAGACTGATTTCACTTGATGATGCCATGGGTCGTTCGTCGGATCAGGATGAATTGAAACAGATGTTGGGCAATGCCGGGGTGACTCCTGGCATGCAGCGTCGTCCAAGATAGTCCAGCTTTAACCAGGGAGTACGTTCATGCCAAAATTTACATGGGAAGCCAGAACCAAGGCAGGTGCTCAGCAGAAAGGGGTCATGGAGGCGTCGAATGAGTCCATGGTCGAGGCCCAACTCAAAAAATACGGTTTCATGAGCATTTCCGTAAAAGCAGAGAAGGCCGGTTTCAAGTTTGGCGGAGGCGGCGGCAAGGTAGACACCAAGGACCTCGTTGTTTTTACCAGGCAGTTCGCAACGATGATAGACTCCGGTCTGCCGCTGGTACAGTGTCTCGATATCCTTGCCAGTCAGCAACTGAACAAGTCCTTCAAGTCAGCGCTGCAAAATATAAAAGAATCTGTTGAAAGCGGTTCCACCTTTGCCGATGCCCTTGCCAAACACCCGAAGATATTTGATCAGCTTTATGTGAACCTCATTGCTGCCGGTGAGGTAGGCGGTATTCTTGATACCATTCTTAACAGACTGGCGGCATATATAGAGAAAGCTTTGAAACTGAAAAAACAGGTAAAGGGGGCGATGGTATATCCGGCAACCATTATCTCGATTGCCGTAGTTGTTATCGGCGTTATTCTCGTCTTTGTTATTCCGACTTTTGCCAAGATGTTTGCCGATTTCGGCGGTACGTTGCCGATGCCGACTATTATCGTTATTGCGATGAGTAATTTTCTGCAAAGATATATACTTGTTATTATTGGTATTTTTTACGGCATCAAGGTGGCGATCGGCAAATACTATGCTACGCCGGCCGGAAGAAAACTTATGGACAGGTTTTTTTTGCAGCTGCCGGTTGTCGGGGTTCTGATCCGTAAAGTTGCTGTTGCCAAGTTTACCAGGACTCTCGGTACCATGATCAGCAGCGGTGTGCCCATCATGGACGGTCTCGAGATAGTCGCCAAGACTGCCGGCAACAAAATCGTTGAAGACGCTATCTATAAAGTGCGTCAGGCAATTTCTGAAGGGAAGACTATGGCCGAACCGCTTGGAGAAAGCGGCGTTTTCCCGCCAATGGTTACCCAGATGATTGCCGTCGGTGAGGCTACCGGCGCCATGGATACCATGCTGAACAAGATTGCCGATTTTTATGACGATGAAGTTGACGATGCTGTCGGAAATTTGACCTCGATGATGGAGCCTCTGTTGATGCTCTTTCTGGGGGTCACCGTTGGTGGACTGGTTGTAGCCATGTACCTGCCTATCTTCAAACTTGCCGGTGCGGTAGGCTAGATGATTGAAAAGAGAAAAAACCTTGCCTGGCTGATTTTTGCCAGGCTGGTTGTCGTTTCACTTTTTCTGGCATCAATTACGTATTTCAACATCAGGCAGCCAGATTTTTTCCCGGATGAGATGCTTCGGGCTGTCACCCGTCTCATCATTGTCACCTACTGTTTTTCCGTCCTCTCCCTGGTAGCCTTCAAGCTGCCGCCATCCTTTTTCAATGCTGTCGGTTACGCACAAATTATCTGGGAAATTCTGTTTGTTTCCATTCTGGTGGTAATTACCGGCGGCATCTCTTCGACGTATGCGTTTTTATTTAATCTGTCCATTATTAATGCCAGCTTCCTCTATGGAAGGCGCGAAGCTCTTTATACCGCCAGTCTCTGCGGGATCATCTACGGCTCATTGATTGATTTCCAATACTTCGGCCGGCTTGAAAAATTCGGGCTTATGCGAGACGTCGGGATTTTATATGGCCCGGACCAAATTCTCTCCCTTATTTTCACCAATCTGTTGGCGTTCTTTCTTACCGCGCTTCTTACCGGTTATCTTGCCGAGCGGGCACGTAAAAGTGAAACTGCCCTTAAAATAAAGGAAATCGATTATGATGAGCTTGAAAGAATGAACGAGTTGATTGTTTCGACTCTTGACAGCGGCTTGATTACAGTTAATTCCGAAGACAGGGTCAGAGTGTTTAACCGCTATGCCGCGGAACTTACCGGTATCGACCAGGAGACAGCGTATAATGTACCCCTGAATACAATTTTCCCCGGCCTGGATACGCGTACTGTCAGCCATAACACGGAGAAAAACGAGTTCATTTACCACAGGCTTGGTGTTGACAGAATTCTAGACGCCAAGACGGCTCCGCTTCAAGACAGGGATGGTAATGTTTTGGGAGCAATCATATATTTTCAGGACATAACCAGCATCAGAGCGATGGAGCAACAGTTAAAAAAAACTGATCGTCTTGCTGCTATTGGTGAACTCTCCGCCAGAATTGCTCATGAAGTCCGTAATCCGCTTGCTTCTATCAGTGGTTCTGTGCAGTTGATTGCCGAGTCACAGACGGTTCCGGAAAATGACAAAAAACTGCTGGGTATCGTCCTACGCGAAACTTCGCGACTCGATCATATGGTCAATGAATTCCTGCAGTATGCCCGCCCAATTCCCCCGGTAATGAGTTGGTTTTTCCTGAAACTTGTCATTGATGAAACAATTTTACTTCTCAGGGGTAATAGCCGTTTTTCGTCGGTGATTATTTCAAATGCCATACCCGAGTCTCTTAGAATCTATGCCGATTATTCCCAGTTCAAGCAGGTGATCTGGAACCTCTTGCTGAATGCCGCAGAAGCAACCCAGGCAAGCGGCACGGTAACGATTACTTCTCTTTTGACCGAAGAACGAGCAGCACAAGCTGGCAGCCGCGGCAGAAAGCTTGAAATTTCCATTGCCGACAGTGGAGCAGGCATTTCAGAAAAGCATATGCATCTCCTGTTTGAGCCATTTTTTACCACCAAGGCAGGCGGAACCGGTCTTGGGCTGGCGACTGTCTACAGAATCATAGAGGCTCATAACGGCATCGTATCTGTCGAGAGCAGTGTCGGCCACGGGAGCTGTTTCAGGCTTACCCTGCCACTGCCGGAAAACAGTAGTCATGGTGAAATAACGTTGTCTGATAATGAAGAAGTCATTTCGTGAGGCAGAAAGTGAATGCAAGGATTTTAATAGTTGATGATGAGACCAGTATGAGGGAGTTTCTTTCCATTCTTGTTGAAAGGGAAGGATATTCTGCTGTTACGGCTGATTGTGCGGAAAGTGCCTTGAAGTTACTTTCTGAGCAGAAATTTGATCTGGTTATTTCGGATGTCAATATGCCCGGCCTTGATGGCATAGGTCTGCTGGAAAGAATCAAATCAGGCAGTCCCGAAACAGTAGTAATGATGATCACTGCGTTTTCAACTACCGAGCAGGCTGTGGAAGCGATGAAACATGGCGCTTATAATTACATATCCAAACCATTCAAGATTGATGAAATTAAACTATTCATCAGGAATGCGATTGAAAAACAGCAGTTAGCGCTGGAAAACGCCTTCCTCAAAGGCAAGTCGGTACGGCAATACAGTTTCAGTGGTATGATCGGCAAGAGCAAAAAGATGCTCGACCTGTTTCAGCTCATTGAAAAAGTTGCCCCAAGCAATGCTACGGTTATGATTTCCGGTGAGAGCGGTACCGGCAAAGAGCTGGCTTCAAGAGCAATTCACCTGAACAGTGATCGACGTGACAAACCTTTTATTGCCGTTAATTGCGGGGCAATTCCGGAAACACTTATGGAGAGCGAGTTTTTCGGGCATGCCAAAGGAGCCTTTACCGGTGCTGTCGGCGAGCGGCCAGGTCTTTTTGAGCAAGCTTCCGGCGGGACACTTTTTCTTGATGAGATTGGCGAAGTGCCGCTTCTCCTCCAGGCAAAACTTCTGCGGGTGATCCAGGAGCGAGAAGTCCGCAGGGTAGGGGGGGGAGAAACCAGGCGGGTAGATGTAAGAATTATTACGGCTACTAATCGTGATCTTGAACAGCAGGTTGCCGAAGGCAGCTTCAGGGAGGATCTCTTCTACCGGCTCAATGTTGTCCAGATCGCTCTGCCGCCGCTCCGGGAGCGTCCGGAGGATATTCCTCTGCTTGTTGATTTTTTTCTGGACAAACACTCTTCCGGACGCGTGCTCCAGCCTCATACGGTTTCCGCTGCTGCGCTTGAATTTCTCTGGGCATATCAGTTTCCCGGCAATGTGAGAGAGTTGGAGAACATTGTTGAAAGAGCGGTTGCCCTCGGTGCTACGGAAATCACCCCTGATACTCTTCCACCACAGGTGATACGTTGCAGGAAGGTTCTCGACCAGTTAAATCATATAGATATTCCTCCGGACGGTTTTGATCTCGAAGATTATCTGGACAGCATCGAAAAGAAATTTCTCCTGAAAGCGCTCGAAAAATCTGGTGGCGTGAAAAAGCGGGCAGCCGACCTGCTGAAAATGACGTTCAGATCATTCCGCTACAAACTTTCCAAGTATGGCATGAGTGATGATGAATAACTCCTTGTCGAGGGTTCTGCCAGCTTTTCTGAAAACATTTGATTCTATTTTCGGCAGGATAGGCGCACGTATCCTGCCACAACCTGACAGAAAATCATACCCGACGACCATCGCCTCAATCCTCGTCATCCGTCCGGGAGGGATAGGTGATGCCGCTCTGGTGGCGCCACTTATTGCGGTGCTTGCCGACCGGTATCCAACAGCCGGCATATATATACTGGCAGAACGAAGAAATGCCGGAGTTTTCTGTCTGATTCCCGGCATCAAGAAACTGTTCTTGTACGACAAACCGGCAGAATTATGTAATGCCCTTCGGGAAAAATATGACCTGGTAATTGATACCGAGCAATGGCACCGGCTTTCAGCCGTTGTCGCCAGGCTTACCGGCACAGACTGTTCCCTAGGATTTGACACCAATGAAAGAAGCAGACTCTTTACCTACACCGTACCCTATGCACACGAGCATTATGAAGCGCAAAGCTTTTTAAACCTTTTGACGCCACTAGGCTTTCAGGTTGCCTTCAATCCCGCAGTTACTTTTCTTGAAGTACCCGCTAGTGCCGTTCAGGAAATTGCCAACCTTTCTGTCAATCAGGCTGCAACTCGGTATGTAACAATTTTTCCGGGGGCAAGCATTAGCGAGCGCCGCTGGGGTACTGACAAATTCAGGCTTCTTGCCTCACGCTTCACAGCATCGGGTCTCATCCCCGTGATTATTGGTGGCGATTCCGAGAGACTGGCAGGTGATGAAATTATTGCAAAAGGCGGCTTCAATTATGCCGGCAGGACAACGCTCGCCGGATCGGCTTCTCTGATTTCCCGTTCCAGCCTTCTGGTGAGCAGCGATTCGGGTATTCTGCACATTGGTGCGGGATTGGGTATCCCGACAGTATCGTTATTCGGCCCGGGAATTTCGGCAAAATGGGGCCCTTGTGGCAACAGGAACGTCATTATCGACAAAGGGATGGACTGTTCGCCCTGTACCAGGTTCGGGTATACACCCAAATGTCTTTATAATGTCCGTTGTATGGCGGAAATTTCTGTTGATGAAGTCTATATGGCAGCAACAGGTCTATTGAACAAAATTTAATTCAATGCTATTATCCCAGCTCCAATTGCCGGACAAGGAGGGTAGTGATGGCGATCATAACTATATCCCGTGAAATGGGTACGGGAGCCTACAAGATTGCAAAAGATGTTGCAAAAAAAATGAAATATACTCTTGTAGATGGTAGCAAGATTGCCGAAGTAGCCGAACTGTACGGGCTGACCACTGAAATCCTGGAACGTGTAGACGAAAAGCCGCCAGTCTACATTACTGCAGAAGATCGTATGCAGGCAGCCTGCCTGAACAAGGTTGAGCTTGTTCTCCTTGATTTTGCCAAGGCCGGCAATGTGATTCTCTACGGCAGAGGCTGTCAGGATCTGCTGAAAGGAATCGGCAATATGCTGCGAGTCAGGTTTATTGCACCATTTGAAGAGCGGGTTGAAAAGTTTGCCGAACGTGAGTGGATTGATCCGGATCTTGCTCATGAGTTTATCCGCAAGAGCGACCATCAGAGAGCCGGTTTCATCCATTTCTATTTTGATCGTAACTGGAATGATCCTCTTGGCTATGATCTCGTTTTCAACACAGCCGTTCTTTCAGAGGCCTCGATAATAGACTGTATTGTTGCTGCTGCAAAAGATGCGAAACTGAAAGCCGCTGAAGCTGATGCGGTGAAACAGATCGATGACATCATTCTGGCGAAAAAAATAGAGACGGAGCTTCTCAGTTCAGGAAGTATCGAGAGTCTTCATCTTAAAATCGAAGCCTATAACGGGAAAGTAAATCTTTGCGGTCATGTGCATTCAGATGCCGAGCTCGCCGAAGCGGTAAAAATCGCTCATTCAGTTGCGGGTGTCAAGGCGGTAAAGAATGATCTCAGTGTTGTTTCTTTCCGGAGATATAAAGAATAGTATTTTCCCCCCGAATAATAAAGGCGCTACAGAATATCAACTCTGCAGCGCCTTTCTTTATTCTTGTCGAACGCACCCGGCCTACTCTTGATCGTCACCCTCACCCTCTTCATCGAAATCGTCAAAGTCTGACTCATCATCGTCTTCCAGATCGTCCTCATCATAAAGCAGGGTTTGGCGGTCGTCTTCCTCCCTGATTGCCTCGAACTTTTCCAGCAACAGTTTATTGGTGCAGAAACGGCCTTTCCTGTAGGCACAGGTATCGAGATCACAAAGGTCAAACAGTTGTATTTCACTACAAAGTCTGTCAACCGGAGTGCAGGGTTGCTCTTGTTCTTCTGTCATCAACCGTTCTCCTCGGACAGGAACTCCACAGCTTTCCGGACATCTTCAAAACAGCCTATATAGACCGGTTCACGGTGATCGAGGCATTCAGGTTTCACATCGAGGATTGGCATCTTCCCGTTGCTGGCAGCGCCACCGGCATGTTCAATCAGGAACGCCATGGGGTTCAGTTCATAGAGAAGCCTCAGTTTGCCTTTAGGCGCATCTGTCAGGGCCGGGTACATGAAAACGCCTTTCCCTTTGAGCAGAATCTGGTTCATGTCAGGGACAAAGCCACCGGAGTATCTGAGTCTGCTCCCTTTGGTCTCAAGGTAGCTGACGAATTTCTCGGTAGCGGGGGTGTATTTCTTGCGAAGCCCACCGGGGGAGTAGATGCCCCCTGAGGGCAGCATGCTGATATTTTCTCTGGAGAGAGTGTACTCCATCAGAGAGTTCATGTTAAATTCATGCACGCCGTTACCGACAGAGTAAACCATGGAAACTCGCGGTCCATAGAGAAGATAGAGCGCGGCAACCTGCTTTCTCCCTTCCTGAAAAAGATCGCAACCCTTGTAAATCGAGACAATGGTGCCGATAGAAAGATTTACATCCACCAGTGAAGAGCCGTCGAGCGGATCATATGCTACCGAATAGAGATCCGGGCCTGGTAGCTGAGCCTGATAAATATCATCCATCTCTTCCGAAGCTATATTACAGACGACGCCTGAATGTATCAGCCGTTTTCGCAAAATCCTGTCAGAAAGGACATCAAGAGCAAGCTGTTCTTCGCCATAAAGGTTGGACGTACCGGCAACACCGAGATCTCCGGTTCGTACCGCATTAATAACATATTTACTTGCCTCGGCAATTTCGCAGATCAGGTGGATGAGATTATCGCAAATATTCTGGCTACGCAAATGCCGGCGTAAATCAAGTTGGAACCTGGACTTTCCTGCCTCACGGCTCATGCCACCCTCCGTTGGTATATCCTGATTAATTACGCAAATAAATGTTGCTTGGCAAGGAAAAGTTCACCCTGGCTGGTGCAGGTTGAGCAGCGCCACCGACTCTATATGAGTAGTCTGCGGAAACATGTCAACCGGCTGGATACATTCGGTGTGATAACCGGCAGCGTGCAAGGTGACCAGATCACGTGCCAGTGATGCCGGTGAACAGGAAACATAGATTATTCGCGGTGCCTGTAACAGGACTACCTGCTGAAGAACTTTTTCTTCGCACCCTTTCCGGGGAGGATTCAGCACAATCAGATCGATTCTTTCCCTGCCATCGACAATCGATTGAAGCTGTTCGATCACATCACCGGCCTCAAAGCTGCAGTTGCCGAGCCGATTGATCCTGGCGTTCAGTACGGCATCAACAACGGCTGCATCGACAATTTCGATGCCATGGACACTTTTTGCTGAAGAGGAAAGAAACAGAGAGATGGCGCCGATACCGCAGTATAGATCGAGAACATTTTCCTTGCCGGTAAGCCCGGCATATTTGCGGATCAGTTCATAGATTATGCCGGCACTGCCGCTGTTGACCTGGAAAAAGGAGCGCGGAGAAATCATGAATTTAATGCCATGAAGCGATGTTTCAAGGGTGGTCTGCTTGGTATGGAAAAAATCACGGTTGCCAAGGATAGCATTCCCGGTGGAAGGGTTTATGTTCTGGGCAACAACCAGTGCCTCAGGAACCGCTTTCCTGATAAACGCGGCCAGATGATGCAGTTCGTTATAGCTTCTTTCGGCAGTTACCAGTACTGCCATGGCTCTATTTTCGGCTTCCGCCACCCTGACAACCAGATAGCGGAGCAGACCCTGACCAGAGCGCGGATGATAGATCGGGATTTTCCCTTTCACAATCCCCTGTTTCACGGCGGTGACTATGCGGTTTATGAGGGGGTGATGAAGGGGGCAATCGGCAATGTCCAGAATATCGTGGCTCTCGCGGCGATAGATACCGATTACCGGTTCGGTAAAACGGCCACCGATGATAAGCTTGGCGCTGTTTCGGTAGTGAAGCTGACGGGGAGACGGGAGCACCGGATTGATAACTGTCTGATCCAGTTCCTGGTAGCGACGGAGATGGTTGTTGACGCGGGCCTCTTTCCACTGGAGCTGGCTGGGATACTCCATGGCCATGAGTGGACAGCCGTCGCATTCCGGCAGATGGCTGCAGGGTGGCTTGCGGCGATTATCTGCTGCTTCAATGACTTTCACCAGTGCGGCAACAACTTTGTGTTGCCCGGCATGTTCCACCCTGACCACAACCCTTTCTCCGGGCAGTGCTCCGCGCACCCTTATCTGGCAGGTTTCTGCTATGCCGATGCCGAAGCCGTCTTCATCCAGAGCGGACACGGAGAGTTCCAGTGTCTGACGTTTTTGCAACAGTGGTTTCGTGATTTTTTTCAATGGCATTTTCATGATTTAAAACTACTCGGAGCGTGTGAAAAATGTCAACGCTTATTGTTGCGAGGTTCGCTACCTTGTTGAGTAAATATGTACACGTTATTGCGTATATTTAAAACTCATTGCGCCGGAACAATACAGCTGCCTATATTTTAATCAATTGTAACCTGTCGTAATTGCGATGCGTGTATAAATAAAAGTCATCCTAACGGCCATTGGATTATAATTTGCATGCATATGCCCAATTAATAAGCTATAGCGGCTTTTGTGCTGAACAATAGTGCAACAGCCTATCTAAAACCAGGAGGGTACAAATGGCAGAGCAGCTGAATGAAACTTTGGAGACAATGTATCAGGACGTATTGAAGCGCAACCCGGGTGAGGTCGAGTTTCACCAGGCAGTGAGAGAGGTTATTGAGTGTCTCGGACCCGTACTCGTCAAGCACCCTGAATACAAGGAACGCAGGATTATCGAGCGGATCTGCGAACCGGAGCGTCAAATCATCTTCAGAGTGCCCTGGCAGGACGACAAGGGGAATGTCCATATTAATCGTGGTTTCAGGGTTGAATTCAACAGTGCTCTTGGCCCCTATAAAGGCGGCCTCCGCTTTCACCCGTCTGTGTATCTCGGCATTATCAAGTTCCTCGGTTTTGAGCAGATCTTCAAGAATTCCCTTACCGGAATGCCGATCGGCGGCGGTAAAGGCGGCTCCGACTTTGATCCCAAGGGGAAGTCGGACGATGAAGTAATGCGTTTCTGCCAGAGTTTCATGACAGAGCTGTACCGTCACCTTGGCGAGTACACCGACGTGCCGGCCGGAGATATCGGCGTTGGCGGCCGTGAAATCGGCTACATGTTCGGTCAGTACAAAAGAATTACCAACCGTTATGAAGCTGCTGTTCTCACCGGCAAGGGTCTCCACTGGGGCGGCTCGCTGGTGCGTACCGAGGCGACCGGTTACGGCGCCACGTTCTTTGTGCATGAGATGCTCAAGGCCCGCAAGGACTCATTCGCCGGCAAGACCTGCCTGGTTTCCGGTTCCGGTAATGTTGCCATCTATACCATCGAGAAGATCCATCAGCTCGGCGGCAAGTGTGTTGCCTGCTCTGATTCCAACGGCGTCATCTTCCATGAAAAGGGCCTTGATCTCGAACTGATCAAGCAGCTCAAGGAAGTCGAGCGTCGCCGCATCCAGGACTACGTCCAGTACCACAAGGATGCCAAGTACATCCAGGGCGGCAATATCTGGGAAATCCCCTGCCAGGTTGCCATGCCTTCGGCTACCCAGAACGAGATCAACGGCAAGGATGCCAAGCTTCTCGTCAAGAACGGCTGTATTGCCGTTGGCGAAGGGGCCAACATGCCGACCACTCCGGAAGGGGTCAAGGTATTCCTCGACGCCAAGATCGCCTACGGCCCGGGCAAGGCTGCCAATGCCGGCGGTGTGGCGACTTCGGCGCTGGAAATGCAGCAGAATGCCAGCCGTGATTCCTGGAGTTTCGAATTCACCGAGAAGAAACTGGAAGACATCATGATCGGCATTCACAAGAACTGCTACGAAACCGCCGAAGAGTACGGTTGCCCTGCCAATTATGTTGTCGGCGCCAATATCGCCGGCTTCATCAAGGTGGCCGATGCCATGGTTGCCATGGGTCTCATCTAGGCGGACGCACACCTGCTCCTGACGAAGAAAAAGCCCGGCTCCCGCCGGGCTTTTTTTATGACTGTTTCGGCAGGGCAACCTCCTTGACTTTAGCTCCTGAATCCGGCTACTATGCCCCGCTATGAAGAGGGTTACCAGGCAGATAATGATTGGCAGCATTGCCGTCGGTGGCGGCGCTCCCTGCTCGGTGCAGTCGATGTGCAGCACCGATAGCCGCGATACGGCCGCCACCCTGGCCCAGATTGAGCAGTTGGCGGCAGCTGGCTGCGAAATCGTCCGCTGTGCTGTTCCGGATGCCGCAGCGGCGGCAGCCCTCGGACGGATCAAGCTCGGCTCGCCTCTCCCGGTCGTGGCTGACATTCATTTTGACTACCGTCTGGCGCTGACCGCTCTTGAGGGGGGGGTTGACGCTCTGCGCCTCAACCCCGGCAATATCGGCGAGCGCTGGAAGATCGCAGAGGTGGTAAAGGCTGCCCGGGAGCGGCTGGTGCCGATCAGAATCGGCGTCAATGCCGGTTCGCTGGAAAAGGAGCTGCTGGCAAAATACGGTCACCCGACCGCCGAGGCAATGGTCGAGTCAGCTCTGGGTCAGGTGCGGCTACTGGAAGAGCTCGGCTACGACCAGATCAAGATATCCCTGAAAGCCTCCGACGTCATGAAGACGGTGGCCGCCTACCGTCTCCTCGCCGCCAGGGTCGACTATCCGCTGCATATCGGCATTACCGAGGCAGGTACGATCTTCTCCGGAACGATCAAGTCTGCCGTCGGCCTCGGCATTCTTCTCGCCGCCGGCATCGGCGATACGCTGCGGGTCTCCCTTACCGGCGACCCGGTAGATGAAGTGCGGGTCGGCTTCGAAATCCTCAAATCCCTGGGGCTGCGCAAAAAAGGGGTCAACCTTGTCTCCTGTCCCACCTGTGGCCGCTGCCAGATCAACCTGATCAGTGTTGCCGAAGAGGTGGAACGCCGTCTGCAGGGGGTTGACCGGAATATTACCGTTGCCGTCATGGGGTGCGTCGTCAACGGCCCGGGTGAAGCCCGCGAAGCGGATTACGGCATTGCCGGCGGCAAAGGGGAGGGGCTCCTCTTCCGCCACGGTGAAGTAGTACGGAAGGTGCCGGAGAATGAACTGGCCGAGGCGCTGCTGGCTGAAATACTGAGGAACCAGGAAAGCAATGAACTACCCCGCCGCAAGCAGCGGGGTATCGGAATCCAGAATCCAGGAGTCAGAAGAACAACCAAAAGACCAGGTT
>JAGFXN010000288.1 GCA_017861215.1 Deltaproteobacteria bacterium
TGTGCTCTTCCGATCTGCTCATTCCAAGCGTGATCCTCTTCAGCTCCATGCTGAAAGGACTCTTCGGTTCGCCGCTAAAAACGAGCGCAACGGCTGCTGAAGCCAAGGGAACAACGAAGTCCTGAAAAGAATCATCAGCATACCACAAAAGGGGGTAACACCATGAAAACGAACGGAAGATTCCTCATGACAACTATCGCGCTGCTGGGGAGCACTCAGGCGGCACACGCAGCGTCGACCCACACCACCTACTCAAGCGGCTGGCTGGTCCTGGCCTTTTTCGGGCTCTGCGCCCTGGTGGTTACCGTTCAGTTGATTCCGGCGATAATGCTGCTTGCCGGGATGCTGAAGGGACTATTGACAAGTAAAGAGAGTAAACCCGTCCGGCAGCTCAACTGATGACCAGCCGCTGCCGGCCTGACACACCGGAAAATTAACCTGGAAAGGAGGAAGTGATCATGGAAGCGCTCGCCAATTTTTTCCGCTCGGTCGGAACGGTTCAGGAAGTGTACACGCAGGTTGACTTCTACACCTACATCAAGAGTGTCGAGTACATGATCTGTGTCGCGTTCTTTATCGGCTTCCCGATGCTGTACCGGTATATTAACCGTGAAGGAAACGCCCATGGAGAGAAGAAGCAAGGGCATTAAGGCATGCTGTCATACGCGGCTGAACTGAAGTGTCGGGATGAACTCCTGACCATGAGTGAAGACACGACCACGCAATTATTCCGGTACAGCTGTCGATCCTGATTGATTCCTTCAATCCTGAAAGATAGCCTGGTACCAGCGGAAAGGGCCCCCGGAGACGGAGGCCCTTTCGTGTTGCTATCTCCCTTGGGAGGTACATTACGTATGGCATCTCGGGAATTTCACGGTTTTGCCCAATCGCCCCGGTCAAATCTGCCATACATCCAGAAGCGATTCCTCATAATGATATTTTCGAACAGACTCTTCATTTACAAATCACAAAACAGAGCTAGAATTTTTAATGTCTGATAGCATTACGAGTCATTGTGGTTGCCGTTGATGGCCCGAACGTGCGCTGTTGACGGCTTTCCCCGGAGCCGGTGCAAAGGGTGCGCAGCGGCTGAAGGATGAGGTGCGACATAGCCGGACTGTTCATCGGCTGCAGCGGTTTCAGCTATCCGCACTGGCGCGGCAGCTTTTATCCCGCCGATCTGCCTCTCAAGCGGTGGTTCGAACATTACTGCGCACAACGCCGGCGATATCGAGATTGTCAGCGACGATCAGGCCGGCAGGGACTACACCGCAAGGATCCGGGCGATTCTCGCGCAGGGATAACGCGGCGACCGTCATGATTATGATTCCGGGGACATTTCATTACTCGCCGAAGCACGGAATTGCATTCAGGGGGATCAGCCCATGAAAAGATTGTCAATATTCATGATGGCCGCTATCTGCTGCGCAGTAAGCATCAAGGCGCCGGCACAGAACTCCGATCCGTTTGAGGGATTGAAAGCGTTCACCAATTTTTCCAAGATCGATATCAAACGCTTGCTGGAAGGCGAGATTCTATCGCAGCGCGGCCCGCTGATGACTTTTCCCCAAGGCGTCTCTTCCCAGCTCTGCTTTGCCGTGCCGGCGACTCCGCTGGAAACTGTCAAACGGCTCCAGACGTGGGACCCGACGCGCTGTTCGACCCTGAAAATTTATGCTGCACACTGGCTGCAAGACCCGTGCGAGCTCAAGGAATTCAGCAGCCTCTCCCTCCTGCTCGATCCCGGCATTCGTCCCCTCAAGCGGCTTTTGGACCAGACCCTGGCCACATCTGCCAGCAGTTCGGGACTGAACCTCTCACGGATCGAAGCGGCAGAGCTTGCCGGCTGTGTCGGGAAAGACTCCAGTCCGAAAACTGTCGGCTCATGCTGGGCACGATTATTGTTCGCACGCGCCGCAGACTTTCAACACAAAGGGTTCGCCGGCGCGCTCCCCTACGAACTCGACATAGAGTCAGTAACTTCGGTCTCACATCTCCGGCTTCCAGCTGCTTGAAATAGCATATTATGTCAGCGGCATTTTCTATACGTCCGCCACGCTCTATGAAATCTGGCCGATTCGCGCTGGCGGGAAGACCGGTTCTCTTGTATGGTGCAACGTTCTCTGCTCGGCTCCCACGCTCCGCTTCGCGGCAGGGCTTGAACGCCTCGCCTCCGGCGTCATCTTGACCCTGGAATTCAAGAAATTGATCCGCTGCTTTCAGGACACCTTTAAAACCCCGTGACAGATACCTGCGCCTGCGCCAAAGGAATTGACATGAAAAACGGCTTCAACTCGGCATTTTTTCTGGCTCCGCTGCTGGCGGCACTGCTGGCAATACCGTTCAGGGTGTCTGCTGCCGACTCGATAGCCGTATTCCAGGAGTTCGACGTCACGTTGGGATATGTGAGAGGCCACCCCAACGAACTGAATAGTGACGTCAAATACGTCGCCTCACTGCAGATCGACAAAGACCTGCTGCTGCGGTTCGGCGCCGAATGGCAACGTTTCTCGTTCGAAAATTCACGGGACGCCGCAACTCCCGACACGTTGCAGCAGGCCAACGCAATCGTGGGATTCGACTATCAACTTGCCGAGCAATGGCTGATGCGCACCGAAGGGCGGCCGGGCATATACGGCGATTCCAGCCATTTCAGCCGGCGGAGCCTGAATGCCCCGGTCCTGCTGGGCGTTGTCTACCTGGTAGATGCCGATCTGCAATGGTCCTTCGGCCTGCGCGTTGACGTCCGGAGCCAATATCCCGTGTTCCCGGTGGCCGGCGTACGCTGGAAGTTCACCGACCTCTGGACCTTGAACCTGATGTTTCCGAATCCGCGGCTGGAGTATGACGTGAACGATACGCTCCGGACGTATTTCGGCGCGGGGATACTGGCCGGAACCTACGTGGTCGGTGATCATTTCGGCGATGACCGTGGTCGTCCGCAACTCAATCACGCCACGGTCGATTACACCGAAGTGCGACTGGGTCCCGGCTTGGCGTGGAAGGCCCGCCCCAATCTGACGCTGGAAGCCGAGGGGGGATATGTGCTTTACCGAACGTGGGATTTTTTCGACCAGAACATCAAGCCGAGCGGCCACCCTGCGCCCTTCCTGAATCTCGCCTGTCACTACCGGTTCTGAACGCACTTTCCGACGAGGATTATGGGAACACCATTCTTCTTTATCCGGGAGTCGCTGCTGGGACGCCCATGAAAACGGCCGACTGCTTTTTTCGGGAAAGCAGCCGGCCTTTTTTTAATGTTTGTCATTTCAATGACTTGACCGTGACCTGCTCAAACGAAACCGTTCTCCAGCAGGCTCTGCAGCGTCACCCCGCCGCCGGCAGCATTGCCGCCGAGGAGACGCTCCACGTATCTGCCGATGATATCTGTTTCGATGTTGACCGGATCGCCCGGCTTCCGGTAGCGGAGCGTCGTCATGGCGGCGGTATGGGGAATGACATTGATCGTGAAGCCGCTGCCGCTGACACTGTTGACGGTGAGACTGATGCCGTCGATGGCGACCGAACCCTTGGCAATGACATAGCGGCTGTTTTCCGGCGGGAGCGAAAAGGAGAAGATGATGTTGCCGGACTCCTCGCGTCGGGCGGCGACGGTGGCCACACAGTCGATATGGCCGGTGACGATATGGCCGCCCAACCGGTCGGAGAGGCGCAGCGCCCGCTCCAGGTTGACCATCTCCCCGGCCGACAGCCGGCCAAGCCCTGACTTGTCCAGGGTTTCCGGTGAGACATCAAACGAGAGCGCGGTGCCGCCCCGAACCCTGCCGCCGGGAGAACGGTAGTTACTGTCAGCCGCGCCGAACTGCCGCGCCGCTCCAGTTTCACCACCCTGCCGACATCTTCGATCAATCCTGTGAACATGAACCCTCCGGGAAAGCTTCCACCAGAATATCATCCCCGACCCGGGAAACCCTGCGGATGGCAAGCGGCAGAGCCTGGTTCATCAGCGCCGCACCGGCGCCGGCAAAGAGCCCCTTGCCGGCGCCGCCGACGATTTTGGGGGCAAAAAAGAACAGGTAGCGGTCAATCAGCCCCTGCCGCAGCATCTCGCCGCAGAGCCGCTCCCCCCCCTCAAGCAGGATCGACTGGATGCCGCGACTGCCGAGGATTTTCAACAGCGCGGCAAGATCGACCTGGCCGTTCGCCCCACCGCAGAGCAGCACCTCTGCCCCCCTGGCTGCCAGGCGGGCGGCTTTGGCGGGATGGCTGCCGGCGGCGGCAATGATGACCGGGATACTGGCAGCTTCGCTCATCAGAGCGGAGTCAACGGGGGTCTGCAGGCTGCTGTCGATGACGACCCGGAGCGGGTTTCTACCCCTGACCATCCGGACCGTCAGCTGCGGATCATCCGCCAGCAGGGTGCCCGAGCCGGTCATGACGGCATCCGCTTGCGAGCGGAGCGTATGGACCAGCCGGCGTGACGCGGCCGAGGTGATCCAGCGGGAATCACCATCAGGGGTGGCGGTCTTGCCGTCCAGGGTCAGGGCGCTCTTCAGGGTCACAAAAGGGAGCCCGGTGGTGACATGCTTGATGAACGGTTCATTAAGAGCACGGCACTCCGGCTCCAGAAGGCCGGTCTCCACCGCGATGCCCGCGCCGCGCAGCTGTGCGACGCCGCTGCCGGCAACCAGCGGATTGGGGTCGATCATGCCGACGAAAACTCTGCCGACTCCTG
>JAGFXN010000289.1 GCA_017861215.1 Deltaproteobacteria bacterium
CCCGCTACCGCCGGGAAGACCGCATTGCCGCCTGCTTCTTCGGCGACGGGGCGGTCAATCAGGGTACTTTCCATGAAGCGCTCAACTGGGCCCGGTTATGGGAACTGCCGGTGCTCTTCATCTGCGAAAACAACTTTTACGGCATCGGCACCGAAGTACATCGGTCCTCGGCCATTCCGGACATCCACAAGCGGACCTGCGGCTACGATATCCCGTCTGAGAAGGTGGACGGCATGGATGTCATTGCTGTCTACCAGGCCGTGAAGCACGCTGCCGAATGGGTACGTGAGCATAGCCGTCCGTACCTGATCGAAGCGATTACCTACCGTTTTCGCGGCCACTCCATGGCCGACCCGGCCAAATACCGCTCAGCAGCCGAGCACGAGCTCTGGAAGGCGCGTGACCCGCTCCCCGCCTTTGCCAGACGCCTGCTCGATGAAGGCATCGCCACTGATGAACAACTGGCGGTTATTCTGACGAAAGCCCGTGCCGTGGTGCAGGAAGCGGTGCAGTTTGCCGAAACGTCACCCTGGCCTGAAGATGAGGAGGTGTTCCATGACATCTTCGTCTGAACTAACCTACCGCGATGCCCTGAACCTGGCGCTGAAGGAAGAGATGCACCGTGACCCGTCGGTCGTGGTCTGGGGTGAGGACGTAGCGCTGTACGAGGGCTCCTTCAAGGTGACCAGGGGGCTTCTGGCAGAATTCGGCGAAGAGCGGGTCAGGGACACCCCCATCTCCGAAAACACCATCGTCGGCGTAGCGATCGGCGCGGCCATGGGAGGGGTACGGCCGGTTGCCGAGCTGATGACGGTCAACTTCGCCCTGCTGGCCATGGATCAGATCATCAACCATATGGCCAAGATACGCTACATGTTTGGCGGCCAGACATCCCTCCCCATGGTGGTGCGGATGCCGGGAGGCGGCGGCAGCCAGCTGGGAGCCCAGCATTCCCAATCGCTGGAAAGCTATTTCATGCACTGCCCCGGACTAAAGGTGGTCTATCCGGCCACACCTGCCGATGCCAAGGGACTGCTGAAATGCGCCATCCGCGACAACAACCCGGTCATCTTCCTGGAACATGAACTGCTCTACAACAGTAAGGGGCAAGTGCCGCTGGACCCTGATTTCCTCGTGCCGTTCGGCAAGGCAAACGTCATGCGCCAGGGCAGGGATGTGACCATCGTCGCCTATGCCCGGATGAGCATCCTGGCTCTGCAGGCAGCCGGCGAACTGGAAAAGGAAGGGATCGACTGCGAGATAATCGACCTGCGCACCCTTAATCCGCTGGACATGGAGACGGTACTCACGTCGGCACGCACCACCGGTCGTGCCGTAGTTGTGGAGGAGTGCTGGCGCAGCGCCGGCCTGGGGGGCGACATTGCCCACCGTATCCACGAAGCCTGCTTTGAAAGCCTGCTGGCGCCGGTCAGGCGCGTGGCCGGTCTGGATGTGCCGATGCCCTACTCGCGCAAGATCGAGCAGCTCAGCATTCCGCGGGTTGAGACCATTGTCGCTGCGGTGAAAGAAATCCTGGCATAACAGCAGCTGCGCCAGGCTGAGGGAGGAATCATGGCGAGCGAAATCATCATGCCCAAGCTGTCCGACACCATGAGCGAAGGTCAACTCGGCGCCTGGCGCAAGAGTGTCGGCGAACGGATCGAACGGGGCGATATCATTGCCGAGGTGGAGACCGACAAGGCCACCATGGATCTGGAGGCATTCACCTCAGGCATCCTGCTGGAGCAGAGGGTCAAGGCCGGCGAGATGGTGCCGGTAGGAACGGTGATCGGCCTGATCGGCGCGGCGGGTGAAGCTGCCGCCGGTCAACTCCCCCTGGCTGCTGAATCTCAGCCGCAGACTGCGCCGCTGCCGACGGCAGAGTCCCCTGCTGCAGCACCGGCAGAGCCTCCTGATGCAGCACCGGTCCCGTCTGCAGCTCCTTTAGAAAGCAGCGCGACCCATGGCGTCCAGGCGGCGCCGATCGTGCGCCGCTGACTAACGTAACGGGGAGTGGTCCTGACGGCAGAATCATGCTGGAGGATCTGCCGCGGCTGGTGCCGGGGAGCAGCGGCAGAGAAACTGCCGCCGGTGCTGTCCCTGTTCTTGGCGCACCGCAGGAGCAGCGGCCACTCAGCCGCATGCGCAGCGCCATCGCCAGAACCAGCAGCAGCTCATGGCAGACAATTCCCCATTTTTACCTGAGCCGTGATCTGCAGATGGACAGCGCCGAACAGCTCATCCAGAGGCTGAAGACCGACGGGACTGGCGTGTCGCTCAACGCCCTGATCATGGCAGCCGTTGCCGCGGCCTTACTCCGCTTCCCGGCACTGAATGCCGGCTACGGCACAGCGGGTATTATCAGCTATCCCCACGTGAACCTGGCCTTTGCCGTGGCGCTGCCCGAGGGTTTACAGGTGCCGGTCATCAAAGAGGCCGAGACAATGAATGTGCGGGAACTTACCGTTGCGGCGCTGTCACTGGCCGAAAAGGCGCGGCAAGGCTCTTTGACGCCGGATGATATTTCCGGCGGCAGCTTCACTGTTTCCAACCTGGGAATGTACGGCGTCGATGCCATGACCTCGATCATCATGCCGGGACAGGCCGCCATTCTGGCGCTCGGGACGGTAGCTGACCGCGCGGCGGTAGAGAACGGCCAGCTTGCCGTGGCGCGGATCATGACCGCGACCCTCTCCTGTGACCATCGTATCATTGACGGTGCCACTGCCGCAAGGCTTCACCCGAAGTGATCGCCATCATGAAGCGGGCGGCTGAAGAGCTGCGCAACTCCGGCATCGCCGCCACTGCCGTGCGCGCGGGGGAGAAGGCGCCCGACTTTACCCTCCCCAACGCTGTCGGCAGACCGTACCATCTGGCCGACGGCCTTGGCCGTGGCCCGGTTGTGGTCACTTTCTACCGGGGAGCGTGGTGTCCGTACTGCAACCTGCAGTTGAAGATGTATCAGAAGATTCTCCGCCAGATCCATGCCACCGGCGCCTCACTGGTGGCAATCTCCCCCCAGACGCCGGACCAGTCGCAGGCCATGCTGCTCCATAACTACCTTGAATATGAGGTGTTGAGCGATCTGGGGAACAGGGTAGGGCGCGCCTATGGGCTCGTCTACCCTTTGAACCGGGAAATGCGGCAGCTCTACCTCGATTTCGGCATCGACCTCTCACTCTACAACGGCGATGACTCCTGGGAGATCCCTCTGCCGGGAACTTTTGTTGTCGCACAGGATGCGGTGATCAGGCTTGCCTTTGTTGAACCTGACTATAGAAAACGTCTGCAGCCGGCAGTTCTCCTTGCCGTACTCCAGAAGATGGCTGCTGCTGGATGAGCTGCTTCGCTGCCTGTTCCGCAAGAAGGTGCGCTGGATTACCGCCATTACCGGTCAGTTTCTGATGACTGCCGACACGTACGCCCTTCACCATGACCGGTCAATACCGCATGTCTTGAGAAAGCAGACCATGATGATCCAGCAGGCAGGATGACGCGCTTGACCGTTTTATAAAACCGGCGGCGGCAGGGATG
>JAGFXN010000110.1 GCA_017861215.1 Deltaproteobacteria bacterium
CTTTTGTCTCGTGTCAAGGGCCGACCCCTCCAGCTCTCCCGTTATTGGGCATATTAGATTATCCCAAGCGCTTTAAGGCTTGCCTTGCCGATCTCTATGCGTTTTGCCCCGTCTGATTCCTTTTGAATATCGATATTGAGCGCAAAAGCATAGACGCGATCTCCTTTCTTCACCCAGCCCACCCACCAGCCAACTCCTGGATTAGGTCCGTTTTGCCAGCCGGTTTTTGCATGTAAAGTCCAATTTGGACCTTTGTCTATAAGGGTAATGTCTCTAACGCTCTTTTGAGCTGTTTCAGGAAAGGGTAATAATCCTTCAGCAAGCTTTGCAAGAAACTGAGTCTGCTCAACGGCGCTTATTTTGAGTGGCCCTAAAAGCCAGAATGTATCAATGCTGGTTCCTATTTCTTTGTTTCCGTAGTTGAGCTTTAATATATTTTCCTGCATACGATCAAAACCGATACGTCGGGCAAGTTCCTGATAGATAGGGACATTGGACACTGCGATAGCCTCACGCAACCCCATATCCTTTTCCCAGGCTTTTGAGAATGGCTTCGGAGTGTATCTGTACGGTAAAATATCTTCGACGCTTTTTACCGCACCTACAGAAAGACCTATAAGAGAATTGGCAATCTTGAATGTTGATGCTGGGATAAACCTTGTTTCTGCTCGATCTTTATTGAATCCTATGTACGCATCTTCCTTGACATCGTAGAGTGCAAATGTGCCATTTAGCCCAGAATCTTTGAAAATAGCAGCGATTTCAGTGATCTCTTTCCACTTAATGGCATTTGCTGATGATATGTCTGTCATTCCCAAGAGAAGACAGATTGCCGCCAGAATAATGTAGATTCGTCGAGTCATATCTCCCACCTCATTTAATCTCTGAGGGTCAAATTCCCCGCCCCTTGGGGCGATTGTTGAATCAACTAAGGCTACTGATACCCCGCTGCTTGCGGCGGGGTGATTCATTACATGCTGGAAGTTATCCCACGGTGACGATGCCTAGATAGCCATCCACCGTTATCAGGTTGCCCGTGTCGATCAGCTCGGTGGCACCTGGTACTCCGGTGACACAGGGGAGGCCATATTCACGGGCAATGATGGCGCCATGGATCAGCATGCCACCGCGCCGTTCGACAATGCCGCCGGCAAGCGGTGCGACAAACGTCATGTTCGGATCGACCGCATCGCAGACGAGAATTTCGCCGGACTGAAACGCTCGCAGGTCAGCCGGTTGGCGAATGACGCGGGCACGTCCCCGCACCAGGCCTGGTCCTGCCGGCTGCCCCACAATCTGACGGACCTGAAGACGTGTCCCCGGAAGGTTTCCAGCATCTTCTTCGGAGGAACCGGCGGGAGTGGGACGCCTGGCAACGAGTTCCCGGACCGGTGCCATACGAGCTGCCAGTTCCGGTTTGTCATGCTCTGCCAGTCGCCTCGTCGCCTCGGCGCGGGCTTCACGCAGTCGGGCAGTCAGGTTGCCGATGTAGAGGTTGTCGTTGTCACGGAGTCGGTAACTGGCCCGGCCAATTTCCAGCGCTTCATGGGCGAAAGACTGCTCCTCCATGGTAAAACTGGCCAGATAGTCCGCCTCATCTGTCTGGTTCCGGATGGTCTGCTGCGTAGGGGGGCTCTTGGCCAGTTCCAGGAGCAGGGACATAAGTCCCCGAGAGTGTTCAGCCGTCTCCCCCAAGGTCCAGGACAGATCGCCGTAACGGGACATGAAGCCAGCCAGCGCTGTGGCAAAAGGGCTCCCCGAAACCGGCGGGTGGCCGTCGCGGAGCCGATCTGTCAGCAGCGGATCGCTGCGCACCAGATCAGCCAGTTCCTGCAGCGCCCGGTTGCGCTGTGCTGCCAACAGCCCGGTATCGCCAGCCAGGAGGCCCAGGAAGGCAAAGGGATCAGCTGGTCGCAGGCGATCGTTGTAAAGCTGCCCGAACAGGCGGATACCGTGGGCCATGGGAATGCACATCTCGCGGTAGCGCTCCTCCCAGCGATCAAGAATCCCCTGCCGTGTTTCGATTTCACGTACCAATTCCTCATCAGAGAGCTGCTGCAGATCGACAGCCGCTAAACTCTCGGCGTCATGCTCCATAGCCGGCAGCAATTCGTCTTCTATGGTATGCCGGAGGTTTTGGAGAGTAGCCAGGCTCTTGTGCAGGCTGAGGTACCAGGCACGGTCACCACCGTTGTCAGGCACGTCTCCTGTAGTGATGGGGCGCGACTGGAGGGCAAACAGTTCCTTGCCCCGTAGCGTCCACTCCAGGTCCTGCGGTGCTCCGAAGTTTTCCTCGGCCTGCCGCAGCAGGGACATGACAAGCACGGCAACGTCGTCTGATAAGGGTGATTGTTCCCGCTCAGTCACCGGGAGCGGCTGCAAGGCAACCCCGTCGGTGATCGCCCGGCAGGCCTGCAGGCGTTGCGGGGTATACCGCTCAACAATCCTGCCATCTGCATGATCCAGGAGCAGCCGATCCGGTTCTACATCGCCATCGACCAGTCCCTGATTCAAGCCCCAGACCGCTTCGATGGCAACCAGCTTCGGTCTGCCCGGACAGCGGCTGAAGGCAACTCCGGAACGATCGCCGATAACCAGTTCTTGAACAATGACCGCCATGGCGCTGGCTGCCGGGTCGAGTCCCAGTTCCTGTCGGTACAGCAGCGCCCGATCGGACCAGAGCGAGGCCCAGACCAGCCGCAGTCGGTCGAGAATTGCTGGCAGACCGCGAACATTGACAAAAGAGTCGTGCAGCCCGGCGAAGGAGGCAGTGGCCGAATCCTCAACCGGTGCTGTCGAGCGGACCGTTACGGGGCGGTCGGCAAAACGGGGAGCAAGGTGCCCGGTCAGATCAGCAGCAAGACCGTAAGGTAGCGTTGTGTTCAGAAACAGGCTGCGCACCCTCAGTCCCAGGTCCCACAATTCTTCCCAGCGCATCTCGCTGAAGGGTTTGCGCTCCAGCAAAAGCGGCAGACGTTGCCGCAGTCCGGTATCATCCAGATAGCAGTCATAGGCCGTTGTTGTAACGCAGAGACCTGGCGGTATGGGCGTGCCTGTGCTGGCCAGCCGACCGAGAGCAACCGCCTTGCCGCCGGCGCGGGGCAGGTCGGCGGCGGTCAGCTCCACCAGATCGATGACGAGTGTGGACGGATGGTTCATGGTGAAAAGTGGAATTCCATGACGTTCTGAAAACGTGTCACCAGGAAGATGCTCGATATCTGCACCCGGAACAGGGCGCAACTCGGCGATGCGGTGAACTCGGCCAGGTGTGGGTGGCGACCAAGAAATATCGCCCGTCCGTTCTCCAACTCAGTCCCACTCAATTCCTCGGTAATGCCGAGGATGGTGGCGGCTGCCGCCCGGCTGAAATCGGTCACCTGGTTTCTGCGGTTGTCAATCAGGAGGGATACGTGATGGTTTCCGGCCAGATTGGCCCATTTACGGGTGGCTCGGAGTGTGGTGAAAAACAGCTGGCGCAGGTCTCGGGTGACGGCCACCGCCACCAGGCTGGCATAGGGACCGGTTCCGGCGTCAGTGGCCAGTACGGCCAGCGGTTGTCCGGTGCAGAGTCCCTTGAGAATATCATTGCTTTCAGCGGTGTTGTTCATTGATGAGCTGCTCCTGTTCCAGAATGCTCCTGATTCTCTGTGCTGCCAGCCTGCAGACCGCCAGGTACGGGATTGCCAGCAGGGGTACCTTGAACACCACTCGACAGCGGTCAGGTCCGAGCGACTCCACACGGTGACCTGTTGCCGGCATGCCAGCTACCTCCCAGTCCCAACATTTTCCGGCAACAAATTCCGTAACCCGGAACGGCAGCCAAACGACGATGATTGTCTGTACGCGACCGATACTGCCGGGGTCGATGTACTGTTCAGCTGACTCAACGCGGGAGACCAATGGTCCCCATTCCGGCCATCTCGACGTGTCGGTCAGCAGTTTCCAGGCAGCAGAGGCCGGTGCAAGTATCTCAACGGATGTTTCCATGGGGGTGCTGGTACGTCCGTCTCCTTACACATGATTCCGCAGCATCAGTTGTGCCGGGTGTGGTGACAGGTAGACCTGCCCCTTCAGATACTGCTGGTCGTACTTGCGGACATAGTGTCTGAGCAGCGTCAGCGGCACGAGCAGCGGCGCCAAGTGATCATGATACTGGCCGATTACTTCCAGTAGTTCCGCCTTTTCCTCTGGGGAAAGCTGCTTCTTGAAATAGCCCATCATATGCTGCAGGACGTTGGTGTTCTTTTTGGTCGAAGCGCGCAGGGCCAACCCTTTCATAAACAAATCTTCGTAACGAGAGAGCAGTTCGGCCAGCGGTAATTCCTTGCCATGGGCGACCAGTGCCCCCATGCTGCGATAGGCCTCGGGACTATGGGCCATCATCAGCAGTTTGTGGGCGGTATGAAACTCCACCAGCCGGCCCAGCGTGGGACCGGACAACAGAAAGTCCTTCCAGCGCCGATAGCTGAAGACCCGTTCGATGAAGTTTTCCCGAAGGTGCAGGTCATTAAGTCTCCCCTCTTCCTCCATTGGGAGCAGCGGAAAGTGACGGGCCACCGCTGCTGCGAACAGGCCGCTGCCACTTTTTGCTGCAGCGCCATTGTTATAGACCTTGACCCGGAACAGGCCGGAACTGGGAGAATCTTTTTTGAAGATGAAACCGCAGAGGTCCGCACCTTCCAGCTCTTTGACCTTGACTGAACAGAAATCAAGCATCCGATCGGTCTGGTCTATACGGCTCTTGCCGGTTATCAACCGGGGATTGGCCGGATCGCCTTCCAAGCGCATGGACTCCCGGGGTATCGGCAGCCCGCAGCCAACCTCGGGGCAGACCGGCAGAAAGCGGAAGTACTGCCCCAGGGTATCCGTGATGTAACGATCATGTTTGTGGCCGCCATCGTAACGGACATGCTCTCCCAGCAGGCAGGAGCTGACACCGATGATGATTGAATCTGTCATGGGGATACCTTTCGGGAAAATAGTCTATCAAGATTTTCTTCACTGCGGATATGCCGCAACTGTACCAGCAGGTAACCGGCCATGGAGATATTGCCCAGGGTCATAATAAGGACAAACCACAGGATACTTTTTGCCACAGACTGTTCGCGCCAGGCAACCCAGAGCCAGAAGAAGAGGAAGCCGCAGTAGGCATCGGCCAGGGTGGCTCGGAACCATGGATTGGGCCAGAGCTGGCGAGTTGCGCTGAAGATATCCTGGTGCAGCGAGGCGCTGATGGTAACATACAGCATTACGGCCAGAACAAGACAGCAGACACCGGTCAGGAATATCTTCATTTCAGCGTCCTTTCAGCAGATCACGCTTCAACTTCTCATAAATCGGTTCGCGCCCGAGCCAGATACCCAAATAGGAGGCGGCAAAATCGGCCCCCTCGATGACGATCAACGACGTGCCGTTCAGGGCAAGCTCAGTTCCCCGACCAGGCAAATAGGTCAGGGAGTAGCGGTCACCTGATTTGACGTCCTTATATGCGGCATTGATCCGATCGATGCGCCCCTGCAGCTTTGCAAGTTCCGCCGGTGACTGGTTGCGTTTCAGGACCGGCGCGGCACCCTTATCGAAATCCGATCCCTTGATCGATACCAGGTAACTGATCTCAAGGCGTTTTGGCACATCGGACAAGACATCTTCCGTTTTGACTGCTTCCGGCAGGTAGAGGGTCGCCACGTAGGCTTTTATAAGCTTGAGATAGCGCAGCAGGGCCGCATTACGCAGCGGCACCGGTTTGCTCCCGATGGTCGTGCTGTCAGCAAAGGGAATGTTTTCAATAGTCAGGGCGTGAGCCACTTCAGGTACACTGAATCTCAGAAAGGTAATTATACCATAATCTGCTATAAATAATTGAAGAGTCAACCGTCAATATTTTTTGCAGATTGTAGTCAGACTCCTGCTGGGTCGAGCTATCAACGAATTCTCCCCGTAGGAGGTAAAACCATGAACATGCTGGTTGGACTAATGGAAAAAGGGATGCTGCCTGATGCGGTCATCAGGCGGGGAATCAGACGACTGTTGCGAAAACGCCTGCAGAATGAGTATCACGGAGATACTGAGGTCGAGCGGCAGCGGCAGAGTAATTTTTTTGCCACCCTGCGGAGCGGTCCCCTAGCGATCGAGAAGGACGCAGCAAATGACCAGCACTACGAACTCCCCCCGGCATTTTTTGCTCAGGTGCTGGGTCCGCGCCGGAAGTACAGCAGTTGTCTCTACCCGACCGGCGTGACCGGCATTGCCGCCGCTGAAGAAGCCATGCTGGCGGAAACCTGTCGGCGGGCCGGCCTTGCCGATGGCATGGACATTCTGGAGCTTGGCTGCGGCTGGGGTTCCCTGACGATCTGGATGGCCGAACAGTACCCGGATGCCCGTATCACTGCACTCTCCAATTCAGCCCCGCAACGGGAGTATATTCAATCGGTCTGCCGCGAGAAGGGTTTCACCAATGTTCGGGTCATCACCGCCGACATGAACGATTTCTCCATCGACGATACCTTCGACCGGGTGGTCTCGGTGGAGATGTTCGAACATATGCGCAACTACGCCGAACTGCTCCGGCGGGTCGCTGGCTGGCTGAAACCGGACGGGCGCCTTTTCGTGCACATCTTCTGCCATCGCGAACTGGCCTATTTTTTCGAGACCGAAGGGGATGATAACTGGATGGGGCGCTATTTCTTCACCGGCGGCATCATGCCTTCCGATCACCTGCTGTTTTACTTCAACGACCACCTGCTGGTGGAGAACCACTGGCGCGTAAATGGCCGCCATTACCAGCAGACCTGCGAGGATTGGCTCCTGCTGCAGGACGCTCGGCGTGAACAGATCATGCCGATCCTGAAAGAGGTCTACGGTGAGGAAGCAGAAATCTGGTTCCAGCGCTGGAGGGTCTTTTTCATGGCCTGCGCCGAGCTGTTTGGCTATAACGATGGTAATGAGTGGTTCGTCGGGCATTATCTGCTCAGGAAGGTTTCATGCTGACCGGATCTAAATTTGTTGAAAAGGAGTTGAACGATGCCCATATCGACAGCGAAACGATTCAGATTGATCG
>JAGFXN010000111.1 GCA_017861215.1 Deltaproteobacteria bacterium
GGTGCGACAAGAGAGCGGACACTGCAGGTGATTGAACAGATGGAGAAGCATTTCCTCGAGAAGGAGACTAAAACCGTCGAGTCACTGATTACCGTGGCCGGTTTCAGTTTTGCCGGTCGCGGCCAGAACATGGGTCTCGCCTTTGTAAGGCTCAAGGACTGGAAACTTCGCAAGACTCCCGACCTCAAGGCAAAGGCGGTTGCCGGCCGGGCCATGGGGGAGTTCTCGAAGATCCGCGACGGTCTGGCGTTTGCCTTTTCGCCACCGGCGGTGATCGAGCTGGGACAGGCCAACGGCTTCGACCTTCAGCTTCAGGATCGTGGCGGGCTGGGGCACGACAAGCTGATGGAAGCACGAAACCAGTTACTGGGGATGGCGATGAAAAATCCGAAGCTGGTTGCGGTGCGCCCCAACGGCCAGGATGACTCCCCGCAGTTCAAGCTGGATATCGACGATGTGCGTGCCGGCGCACTGGGGGTCCCCCTGGCTGACGTCAACAGCATTCTTGCTACGGCCTGGGGTGGCTCCTACGTCAACGATTTCATCCAGAACGATCGGGTGAAGAAGGTTTATCTTCAAGGGGTCGCCCCCTCCCGGATGCTGCCGGATGATATCGGCACCTGGTATGTTCGCAACAATCAGGGGGAGATGGTGCCGTTTTCCGCCTTCGCCACTGCCCGCTGGCAGTACGGCTCACCCCGTCTGGAACGCTATAACGGCATTCCGTCGGTGGAGATCATGGGGCAGGCGGCGCCGGGAATAAGCACCGGCGAAGCGATGGCCGAGATGGAAAAGATGGCGGCGCAGTTGCCGGTCGGCATCGGCTATGAGTGGACCGGTCTCTCCTACGAGGAGAAGAAGGCGGGCGCCCAGGCGCCGGCACTCTATGCCATCTCGCTGCTGGTGGTGTTTCTCTCCGTGGCGGCGCTGTATGAGAGCTGGACCATCCCCTTTGTCAACCTGCTGATGCTGCCGTTGGGGCTGGTGGGGGCGGTGGTGGCGGTTTCGCTGCGGGTGCTTCCCAATGATGTCTATCTCCAGATCGGACTGTTGACCACTGTCGGCCTCTCAACCAAGAATGCCATCCTCATCATCCAGTTCATCAAGGATCAGATGCATCAGGGACACGAGTTAGTTGATGCCACCCTTCAGGCTGTGAAGATCCGGCTCCGACCGGTCATCATGACCTCTTTGGCCTTCTTCTTCGGCACCCTGCCGCTGGCGCTGACCAAGGGTGCCGGTGCTGCTGCCCAGAACGCCATCGGCACCGCCGTCACCGGCGGCCTGCTCTCGGCCACCTTTATCGACCTGATTTTTATACCGTTCTTTTTTGTGATGGTGTCGCGGCTGTTTGGCAGGAAAAAATACAAGCCGCAGGCAGCAGAACCAGCTGTAGCGATTGCTGCGGAGGGACAGTGATATGAAAAAATATAAAGCTTTTTTCGAAACACAGAGCAACAAAGCAACAGAGGTATCAATGAGTAAAAAGTACAAAACAACAACTACTACTATTAAAGCAATACAACTAAATGGACTTTCGAAGTTTTTGTCTAAGGGGTTTTTCTCTGTTGCTCAGTTGCTCTGTGTTTCAATCCTTTTGGCAGGATGCAGCACCATGGCCCCGAAATATGAGCAGCCGGCTCCACCGGTTCCGGCAGCCTGGCCCAGCGGAGCAGCCTACAAAGAAGTGACGGCAAAGAACGAAAAGCCCGTGGCCGACATCCCCTGGCAGGAGTTCTTTGTCGATCCGCAGCTGCAAAAACTGATCGCTTTGGCGTTGGAGAACAACCGTGACCTGCGCGTTGCCGTCCTCAATATCGAGCGGTCCCGCGCCCAGTATCAGATTCAGCGCGCCGAGCTCTTTCCGAAGGTCGATGCCAACGCCAATGCCGACTTCCAGCGCATTGCCGAAAACTTTTCCGGCACGGGACTGCCGGAGAATATCCATCAGTACCGTCTCGCCCTTGGCGTAAGTTCCTACGAACTTGACCTGTTCGGCCGGGTGCGGAGTCTCAAGGATCAGGCGTTGGAGCAGTATCTCGCCACCGAACAGGCCCGCCGCAGCGTACAGATCAGCCTGGTTTCCCAGGTTGCCTCCGCCTACCTTATCCTCGCTGCCGATCGTGAGCGTCTGCAGCTCGCCAGAGAAACCCTGGCAAGCCAGCAGCAGTCATATAACCTTACAAAGCGCCGTTATGAGGGCGGGGTATCGTCCGCTCTCGTTCTCAATCAGGCCCAGACCAGTGTCGATGCCGCGCGGGTGGATATCGCCCGCTACACCACTTTGACGGCACAGGATGAAAACGCCCTGAACCTGGTGGTGGGTGCACCGGTACCGGCCGATCTCCTGCCGCAATCGCTCACTGCAGCGCTCACTGCACTGCAGGACCTGTCTCCGGGCCTGCCGTCCGACGTGCTGCTCCGCCGCCCCGACATCCTCCAGGCCGAGAACCTGCTCAAGGGGGCCAACGCCAACATCGGTGCGGCCCGGGCGGCCTTCTTCCCCCGCATCACCCTGGTTTCACATGTCGGCTTCGGCAGCGACGAGCTGGGCAGTCTCTTCGATTCCGGTGCCTTTGTCTACAGGTTCGCACCACAGATTTCCCTGCCCATTTTCGACGGCGGCAGCAATCAGGCCAACCTGACGGTGTCTGAAGTGAACCGTGACATCGCCGTGGCACAGTACGAGAAGGCCATCCAGACCGCCTTCCGGGAAGTGGCCGACGCCCTGGCCCAACGGGGGACTATCGATGAGCAGCTGGCGGCGCAGCAGTCCCTCGCCGATGCCACCTCCGGCAGCTATGAACTCTCCCGGGCCCGTTACGACAAGGGAGTAGACAGCTACCTGACGGTGCTCGACTCCCAGCGCTCGCTCTATGCTGCCCAGCAGAACCTGATCAGTACGAGACTGACCCGGCTCACCAATCTGCTGACTCTGTACAAGGTTCTGGGGGGTGGTTCTTAAAAGGGTCTGTCAGGAAAGGGACGGCTCATCCACAACAAGATCTTCGGCAATCCTCCGGCCGCAGAGAAAACAGAACACCGCCGCCAGCAGGATCGCGGCAACCGTGGAGAGCAGGGCTCTTTCCAGACCCCAGTGGTCGGAAAGAAAGCCGATGAAGGCAGGGGAGATGGCATCGCCGAGGGCGTGAATCACGAAGATGTTGGCTGCAAAGGCCATGGCACGCATGTCGTGGCGGGTAACGTTGACGATGACGGTATTGAGGGGGCCGGTGTTGAGGAAGAGGCAGAGCTCTGCCAGGAACATCCCGGCCAGGGCGGTTGTCAGGTCGGCAGCGGTCAGGGCGACCATGGTGGCCGGTATGCCGCAGATGAATCCCCAGCCGGAGACCAGCAGGTAGCCGTCGGGCCGCCGCCGCTGAAAGTAGTCCCCGAGCCAGCCGCCCGCCAGGGTGCCGATGATGCCGGCAACCACGGTCAAGCCGCCGAAGAGCAGATTGCCCCGCTCCACCCCCAGTCCGTGAACGCGGTGGAGAAAGGTCGGCATCCACTGCGCCATGCCCCCCATGGCAAAGGTCATGGCGGTCATGGCCAGGGTGTTGAGGACAAAGGAGCGGTTTTTCAAAAATGACGCATAGCCGCCGGAGACTCTCCGCTCAATTTTCGGCATGGGTACCGTCTTCAGCAGCGCCAGCGGCAGCACCAGCAGCAGTCCGGGTGCGCCTACCATGAGAAAGGCGCTCTGCCAGCCGAACCGTTCGCCGATAACTCCCCCCAGCAGGTAGCCGAGGGCGCTGCCGACCGGAATGGCCAGATAGAACCAGGAGAGGATCCGCCCCCGTTTTTCCTGGGGGAAATAGTCGGAGAGGATGCCGGGCGCAACCGTGCCGTAGCTCGCCTCGCCGACTCCTACCAGCGAGCGGGCGCCGAGCAGCTGATTGTAGCCGGTGGCGACTCCGGCGAGCATGGTCGCCAGACTCCAGATGCCGAGTCCGCCGGCGGCAAGGCGGACCCGGCTGCCCCGGTCTCCCAGCCAGCCGAAGATGGGTGCGGCGCACATGTAGACCACCATGAAGGCGCTCCCGAGCAGCCCCAGCGACGTGTCGGAGATCTGCAGACTGCTCTTGATGAGCGGAAAGACGGCGTAGAGAACCTGGCGGTCAATGTAGTTGAGAAGATTGATGCCGATGAACAGGATCAGGGCATAGCGTCTATAGCCGCTGGAAAGTGTCGTGGTCATAGTCTGCCAAGTGTAGCGTATCAGGCGGCGAGTGCAAGCGGAAACTCTTGCAAATCAGCTCCTTCTCTCCTATCGTAGCCCCATGAATGCAAAGCGCTACAACCCGTTTTCCGAAGAGCTGAAAAGGGTTTTCGGCTGCCGGGTCCACCGGATCTCCGTGGACGCCGGTTTTACCTGTCCGAATCGCGACGGCACGGTCGGCAGCGGCGGCTGTCTCTTCTGCGGCGACCGGGGGAGCGGCTCCTTCGGCATTGCCCGCGGCGAGACTGTTGCCGACCAGCTGGAGCAGGGCAAAGAGGTGATGGTCCGCAAGTACAAGGCAAAGAAGTTCCTCGCCTATTTCCAGCCGTACACCAATACCTATGCCCCGGTCGCCACCCTTGCCGCTCTCTACGACGCCGCTCTTGCCGTCCCCGATGTCGTCGGCCTGATTGTCGGCACCCGTCCCGACTGCCTGCCCCGTGAGACCCTGGAGCTGCTGGCGGCGTATCACCGCAAAACCTGGTTCTGGCTGGAGCTGGGGATGCAGTCAACCCTCGACCGGACGCTGCAGACAATCAGGCGGGGCCACGACAGCGCCGCCTTCATTACTGCCGCCCGGGCGGTCAAACAGCGCGGTATCCGCCTCGCTGTGCATATCATTCTCGGCCTCCCCGGCGAGAGCCGTGCCGAAATGCTTTCCAGTGCGGCCATCCTTAATGATCTCGGCGTCGATGCCGTCAAGATTCATCTGCTGCATGTCAACCGCAACACGCTGCTGGCAGAGCTCCATGCAAAGGGTGACATCACGCTGCTGGAAAAAGATGAGTACGTCGGGCTGGTCTGCGATTTTCTCGAGCGGCTCGAGCCGCGCATTTTCATCCAGCGGCTGACCGGTGACGGCGGCAAGGACCTGCTGGCGCCGCTCTGGTCGGCGGCGAAGTTCGAAGTGCTCAATGCTATCGATGACGAGCTGGAGCGGCGCGGCAGCCGGCAGGGAGCACTTTTGTTGCAGAGCTTTACCGCCAGCGACACAAAATTGTAACATTTTCATGACATTATTACAGTTGAGGTTCATTGCTCATGAAAGTAGTGATTGTTGAAGATGAAAAGGATCTTGCCGAGCTGCTTGCCTTCAATCTGCAGAAGGAGGGGTGGCAGACCATGGTGGCTCTTGACGGCAGAAGCGGGCTCGAACTGATTGCGGCCGAACTGCCCGATCTGGTCATTCTCGACCTGATGCTGCCGGAGCTGACCGGCATAGAGGTCTGCCGCCAGCTGCGCCGGCAGGAGAGGACCGCTGCAATCCCGGTCATCATGGTGACGGCCAAGGGTGAGGAGATCGACCGGGTTGTCGGCTTCGAAGTCGGCGCCGACGACTACCTGGTCAAGCCGTTCTCAACCCGAGAACTGCTCCTCAGAATCAAGGCTATTCTGCGGCGCACCGCCGCGCCGTCACCGGAGGAAAAGATTATCCGCCACGGTCTGCTCAGCATCGATGCGGAGCGACACCGCGTTACCGTCAGGGATACGGAGATAACGCTGACCCTGACGGAGTTCAAACTGCTCTCCATCCTTGCCGGACGCCCCGGCAGGATGCAGAGCCGGGAACGGCTGCTGCAGGAT
>JAGFXN010000112.1 GCA_017861215.1 Deltaproteobacteria bacterium
GGGTACATCATGACTACAAAAGTGGTGAAGAGCGACGCGGAGTGGCGCAAGCAGCTCACTCCCGAGGAGTACCATGTAACCAGGGAGAAGGGGACCGAGCGAGCCTATAGCGGGGCGACCTGGAACAACCATGAAAAGGGTATGTACCGCTGTGTCTGCTGCGGCAACGATCTGTTCAGCTCCGAACACAAGTATGAGTCGGGCACCGGCTGGCCGAGCTTCTGGCAGCCGATAGCAAAGGAAAATGTCCGGGAAGTGCCGGACAATTCGCTTTTCACCAGGCGTACCGAGATCGTCTGCAACAGATGCGACGCCCATCTCGGCCATGTCTTCAACGATGGGCCAAAACCGACCGGATTGCGCTACTGCATGAACTCGGCGGCGATGAAGTTCAGCAAAGAATAAGGCTGTTCCAAAACCTCTGAACCGCAAAGGACCCAAAGGGCCTACAACACAAAGAAACCCTGATGCAAAAAAATCATCAGGGCTTGAATTCAGAATGGTTTTCTTCGCGTCCTTCTCGCATCCTTGGCGTACTTTGCGTTGAGAAAAGGTTTATGGCTGTTATCGTTTTGGTAGCTGGAAATCAAAATTCCAGTTACCCGGCGTATTTCTCCCGCAACGTAACCTTGCTGACCTTGCCGACGCTGGTCTTGTCGATGGCGTCGACGAAACGGACCTTGAGCAGCACCACCTGCTTGTTGACCAGGCCCTTGTCGGCGTACTCCCGCACAAGATGGGTCAGATCCTTCTCGTTGATGCCGCTGTCCGGTTTCGGCACTACCAGGGCCAGCGGCCGCTCTCCCCATTTCTCATCCTGGACACCGATGACTGCCACTTCGGCAACCGCCGGGTGGTGGGCGATAATATCCTCCAGTTCCAGCGATGAAACCCACTCGCCTGCCACCTTGATGATATCTTTGGTGCGGTCGGTAATGCGGACATAGCCGAGTTCGTCACGAACCGCCACGTCGCCGGTGTGCAGGTAGCCACCTTCCCAGAGCCGTTCGGACGCCTTGACATCCTTGAGATACCCCTGGGTAAGCCACGGCGCGCGTACCACGATCTCGCCGACACTCCTGTTGTCGCGCGGCTGCTCGACCAGAGCTGCATCAACAACTTTGAGGTCTACCAGCGGCATGGTTCTGCCGGTCTTGCAGCGGATGGTCGCCTGCTCTGCCGGCGACAGTGCCAGCATCTCCGGCGTGAGGTGGGCGAGTGTCAGCAGCGGACAGGTTTCCGACATGCCGTAACCGGTGAAAACGTCGATGCCGCGGCTCATGGCATCCAGGCAGAGCGTACGCGACATCGCTGCCCCGCCGATAATCAGCTTCCAGTTGGAGAGATCGATGCGCTGCGCATGCGGGTGCTTGAGCAACATGTGGAGGATCGTCGGCACGCAGTGGGAGAAGGTCACCCCCTCCTTTTCGACCAGCTCCAGGAGCGTATCCGGCACATAGCGGCCGGGGTAGACCTGCTTGACGCCGAGCATGGTGGCTACGTAGGGAACACCCCAGGCATGGACATGAAACATCGGCGTGATCGGCATATAGACGTCCTGCCGGGTGAAACTGCCGTGGCCGGCTGCCGAACCGAGGACACTGAGGGCACCGAGGGTATGCAGCACCAGCTGCCGCTGGCTGAAGTAGACCCCTTTGGGCATGCCGGTGGTACCGGTAGTATAGAAGGTAGTGGCACGGATGTTTTCGTCAAAGTCGGCAAAGCTGAACTCTGCGGCTGCCTTGGCAAGCAGCGCTTCGTACTCGCCGGCAAAGGGGATGGTGGTAGCCGGCGGCGCCGGTTCGTCAGTGAGCAGCACGAAGCTTTTGACCGTGTCAATCCGCCCGCGGATCTGTTCGAGGATCGGCAGAAACTCACTGTTGACGAGCAGCACATCATCTTCGGCGTGATCGATAGTGTAGAGAATCTGCTCCGGCGAGAGCCTGACATTGATGGTGTGCAGCACCGCGCCGATCATCGGCACGGCAAAGAAGCATTCCAGGTAGCGGTGCGAGTCCCAGTCCATGACGGCGACGGTGTCGCCGGGTCTGACGCCGAGATCGGTGAGGCTGTTGGCGAGTCGCTGCACCCGCTGCCGAAGTTCGCGGTAGCTGTAGCGAAAGGTGCCGCGGTAGACGATCTCCTGCTCCGGATTGTCCACCACCGGGCAGAACAGGAGATTTTTTATCAGGAGCTGGTAGTCGTAGGCCGATGGCGTGCGTGGGATGTTCAGGTCTTGCATGGCAGAAATCTCCATTCAGGCGGGGGATTGGCGTAACGAGGACAGTTTTAGCATAGATCTGGCGACAAAAAAAGCCGGATGAGAGTTCATCCGGCCTGAATCTTTCTGGTTACCTGCAGCATTGGCGGGTCAGATGTGATACATGAGCCGCTGCTCCCGCTCTTTTTTCACTCCCAGCAGCTCGCCCCGGTCACAGAGGCTCTGCAGCGTCTGGGTGGCAAAGAAGGCATCCAGATTGAGCGCCGCCTCCTGCCAGACCGCCTGGGTCACGCAGGCGCCGTCGAATTCGCACGGCACCTTTTTGCGGCCGCTGGAAGCGCATTCGACCAGCAGCAGATCCCCTTCAGTTGCATTGATAATATCCCTGATGGTGATCTCTTCAGGACTTTTGGCGAGCATATAGCCGCCTTGCGGCCCGCGTTTGCTCTGCAGGATGCCGGCTTTTTTCAGTGACTGGAAAATCTGTTCGAGATAGCGCTGGGAAATATGCTGCCGGCGGGAAATATCCTGAATCTGGGTCGGCGCAGTCCCGCAGTTGTAGGCGATGTCAAACATGGCACGCAGACCGTATCTGCTTTTGGTTGATAGGCGCATAATCTACCTCCTGACGCTGCAAACAGTTTGTATATTCCGGCACTGTTTTTGTCAAGAATTAATGAAGGTAAGGATACGGCATTCAGAATACAGGCTCCAGAATACAGGCAATGTCGCGCAAAGATTTATTCTCAATGCTGACTATTGACTTCTGTATTCTGTCTCCTAAGCACCATCACCAGGTAATTTCCGGGGGGGCAACGCGGCCGACATGCACTATCGTGCCATTTTCAATTTTGAACGAGTCACCGATCTGGTTGATCCAGGCGTTGCCCTCTTCAAGAGGTATCGGCACTTCCCGTTTGCCGAGCCAGACCTCCTGGCCGTCAACAAGCGCGTACCAGTCAAGGCTGCCGGTCATCCAGATCCTGTTTTTGATTTCCATGTTCTCTCCCATGCAACTTCCCAGGTTTATAGACTGAAGGCTGAAGGCTGAAGGCTGAAGGGAAATTCCTTGCAAGATCATCATGCTGTTCAAATTGAACGGTTGTATGATTGTTGCATGGATTTATGCTGATAACCTGTCAGTCTTCTGTCTTCAGTCTTCAGTCTTCAGTCTTGATACCTGAAGTCCCAAATTCTTGACATATAATTGCAGGCAGGTCAAGCCTTGCCCGTTTTTACTTGTTGCTGCCGGCCATTTTTGCTATCTACGAAGTGATGTAGAGAGAAAACCAGCGAGGAGAGGTCGCCCATGAAATTCACCAAGATGCACGGTGCCGGAAATGATTACGTTTATGTGAACTGCTTTGCCGAAAAGGTTGAAGACCCGGCGGAGTTGGCAATCAAGGTCGCCAACCGCAACTTCGGCATCGGTTCTGACGGGCTGATCCTGATCATGCCGTCTGTGAAGGCGGATGTCAGAATGAGGATGTTCAACTCTGACGGCTCCGAATCGGAAATGTGCGGCAACGGCATACGCTGCGTGGCAAAATACGCGTATGATCATGGCATCGTTGCCAAAAAGGAGATTACCGCCGAGACCGGAGCCGGGGTGCTTACCCTGCAGCTCTTCACCGGCAGCGACAACAGGGTTGAGCGTGTCAGGGTGAACATGGGGAAGCCGCGTCTCACCAAGGCCGAGATTCCGATGCTGGGTGAACCTGCCGGGGAGCAGACGGTCAATAAGCCGCTGAACATTCTCCATACGGTCTTTCATATCACCACTGTCTCTATGGGGAACCCGCACTGTGTCATCTTTGTAGACGACGTGGAGAATTATCAGGTCGAAAAGTACGGCCCGCTCATTGAAAATCACGACATCTTCCCCCGCCGCACCAATGTCGAGTTCGTGCAGATTATTTCCAGAACCGAAGTCCGCCAGCGTACCTGGGAGCGCGGGGCGGGAGAAACCCTTGCCTGCGGTACCGGTGCCAGCGCCGTCTGTGTCGCGGGTGTTCTCAACGGCCTGACCGATACGCGGATTCTCAACCATCTCTCCGGCGGCGATCTTGAACTGGAGTGGGCTGATGACGGCAATCTCTACATGACCGGACCGGCTGTTGAGGTGTTTTCAGGGGAAATCAATCTGTAATCCTGGCCAGGGGCCAAAGGCGAAAGGCGCCAGGAAAAACCTTCGGCCTTTAGCCCTACGCCCTTTGCCCTTAGCCGAGTTTTTATGACCTGTCCCATGTGCACAAAATGGCATGACGAGCCTGACCTCCGCATTGCCGCGCTTGAGCAGTGCTATGTTATGCTCAACCGCGACCAGTTCTTTCAAGGGTACTGTTTTGTTTTTACCCGGGAGCATGTTACCGAGCTGTTTCATCTGGAAAAGAAGGTGCGCGCTGCGGTGATGGCAGAGGTCAGCAGTGTTGCTGCCGTCCTGTATAGCAGCTTTGCCCCTGCTAAAATCAATTACGAGCTGCTGGGGAACATGGTGCCGCATATGCACTGGCATGTTGTCCCCCGCTTCACAACTGATCCGCTCTGGCCGCGGCCGATCTGGAGTGAACCTCATACCGCGGTGGCACTGGCAGCGGCAGAGTACGCGCAGCGGATCAAACTGATCAGGAGCAGGCTGGAGGCTTGAATGAAGGATTTTCTTGGCGCGCACATGTCGATCAGCGGCGGCATCCATCTTGCTCCGGCACGAGGCCGTGCGGCCGGCTGCAGCGTGATTCAGATATTCACCCAGAACGCCAGCCAGTGGCGCGGCAAGATGCCGACCGATTCCGACGCGACGCTCTTCAGGGAGCAGCGTGCGGCCGCCGGCCTGCTTGATGTGGTCTCCCATGACATCTATCTGATAAATCTTGCCGCGGCTCCCGGCGAAGTGCGCGACAAGAGCATGGCTGCCTTCAGGGAGGAGTTGGAGCGGTGCGACCGTCTCGGTATCGACAAAGTCGTCATGCACCCCGGTTCCCATGTCGGTGATGGTGAAGCGACCGGATTGAGCCGGATCATCGAGGCGTTTGACCGGATTTTTAGCGACCTGCCCGGCTTCAACGGCAGGGTCCTGCTGGAAAATACCGCCGGCCAGGGGACCAATCTCGGCTTCCGCTTTGCCCATCTGCAGACCATTATCCAGGGGAGCAGCTTCCCGGAGCGTTTCGCTGTCTGTCTCGATACCTGTCATGCGGTTGCTGCCGGCTACGATCTGCTGACCCCGGAAGGGTATGCCGCTGCCTTTGCCGAGTTTGACCGGCTGATCGGCATCGACCGGCTTGCCTGCTTCCACCTCAACGATTCGAAAAAGGGGCTCGGCTCCCACGTCGACCGGCATGAGCATATCGGCCGGGGCGAGCTTGGTCTGGAGCCTTTCCGGATGCTGCTCAATGATGCCAGGTTCATGGCTGTGCCGAAGATTCTGGAGACTCCGAAAGGTGATAATGACGAGATGGACGAGGTCAACCTGAAAATCCTGAGGGGGCTGATCAAATGAAAAAACTGACCCATTTGCTGCTGACACTTATGCTGTTGTCCGTTGCCGCCTGCTCCGGCGAGC
>JAGFXN010000290.1 GCA_017861215.1 Deltaproteobacteria bacterium
CGCCGGATATAATCAGCCGGTATATCGGCAAGGTTTGCCCTGGTCACTTCGATATAATAGCCAAACACCCTGTTGTATCTTATCTTGAGAGAACTGATGCCGGTACGCTGCTTTTCCATGGCCTCAAGTCTGGCAATAAACCCTTTCCCCTCGGAGCTTATCCGGCGGAGTTCATCCAGTTCCTCATTGTAGCCGTCAGCAATCACCCCCCCTTCCCGTAATACGAAAGGCGGATTCTCGGCAATCCCCCGGCTGACAAGATCGGCAACATCCTCCAGCAGGTCAACGCCGGCAGCAGCATGCCGGGTCAGTTCGGCTTCACAGCCGCGGAGAGAGGCAACAACCGCCGGAAGCCTCTGCAGTGAATCCTTGAGCGCGACCAGATCCTTTGCCGAAGCCGACGCCAGACTTATCCTGCCGTTCACTCTTTCCAGGTCGGCGATGCCGGCAATCGCGGCCGTTATCTCCTCGCGGCGCGCGGAATCAGCGAAAATTTCCGCAACAGCATCGTGCCGCCTGGAAATCTCTGCCACAGCGACCAGCGGATAGTTGATCCACTCCTTGAGCTTGCGTGCGCCCATTGGCGTTACCGTATGATCCAGGAGACCCAGCAGCGAGCCTTTCCTTCTGCCGTCAACCATTGTCTTCGTCAGCTCAAGGTTTCGCCTGGTTGCATCATCAAGCAGCAGGAATTCGCGGTTTCGGTACGTTACCAGTTCCCGCAGATGGAGAGCAGAACCCTGCTGCGTCTCGCGGAGGTAGTGAAGAATTGCCGCAGCGGCAGCCGTAGCCCCTTTGAGTCCCGCACCCAGGTTTTCGGGCGGCGCCCCGAACTGTTCATGAAAAAGCCGGCTGCCGTACTCTTTATCTTCGGTCCATTCTTCCAGGAACGTTACCAGCGGCGCGACTTGAAGCAGGATTTTCTTCTGGAGCGCCGCTTGGCGACACCTGACCGGCAACAGCAGTTCCCGGGGAGAAATACAGGCAATCTCTGCCAGCAGGTCCTCTTCCCCCTCCATCTCCGTGGCACGAAAGTGGCCGGTTGAGAGATCAACTGCAGCCAGACCGTACCTATCATCATTGCAGGGAATTACGGCAACAAGAAAATTATTTTCTTTCGGTGAGAGAGAGTCGCTGTCTGTTATCAGCCCTGGAGTTACCACCTTTACCACTTCGCGCCGGACAATCCCCTTGGCGGTTTTTGGATCTTCAACCTGTTCACAGATGGCAACTTTTTCACCCGCCTCCACCAGCTTCGCAATGTACGGGCTGGCAGAATGGAACGGTATGCCACAGAGCGGGACATCGCCCCCCTCGCTATTTTTGTTCCTGGAAGTAAGGGTTATATCGAGAATCCGGGCAGCCTTGATCGCATCGTCAAGAAACATTTCATAAAAATCGCCGAGCCTGAAAAAGAGGATAGCATCCGGATAGGAAGATTTTATCTCCAGATACTGCCGCATCATCGGCGTTAATTCTGTTTTTGCAGTCACTGCTTCCATTTATATCCTGAATTAGTAAATAAACATGGCATCGCCATAACTGTAAAACCTGAAGCCGCGCTCAATCGCCACCCGGTAGGCATCAAGAATCCGCTCACGCCCGGCAAATGCCGCCACCAGCATCAGCAGGGTCGACTTCGGCAGATGAAAGTTTGTCAGCAGCGCATCGACAACCTGGAAACGGTACCCCGGATAGATAAAGATATCAGTTTCGCCGCTGCCGGCTTTTACGGTCGAGCCTGCGGCGGCATGCTCAAGAGTTCGCGCCACCGTTGTACCGACGGCAATAACCCTGCCGCCTCTTTCCCGGCAACGCAGAATCGCCGCGGCTGTTTCCTGCGGAATACAGTACCGTTCCGTATGCATTTTATGCTGCAGCGGGTCATCTACCCGGATCGGCATGAACGTGCCAAGACCGACATGAAGGGTAAGGGTCGCAATCTCGAACCGGTCGAGCCAGCCGATAAAATCGTCAGTCCCCGTAAAAGAGATAAGCCACCCCTCGCCGGTCGCAGGTGAGATGACAGTTGCCATTACCTGTTCAGGGAGCAGAATCCGGGTTCCGGAACGAGGCGGTTTTGACGAGCGTACCAGCGCTTCCCAAATTTCCTCGTCACCGGGGCTTTTTTTTACCAGAAATATTTCAACCTTGCCGCCGGTACTCTTTTGCCCGTTCAGTCTTGCCGGCAGAACGCGCGTATCGTTCAGCAGCAGCAGGTCGGCAGGCCGGAAAAGTGCCGGGAAAGAAGAGACGACCGTTTCGCCGAAGTCACCGCCGGCACGATCAACCAGCATTACTCTGGCAGCATCACGTTCCTTGAGAGGGTCAACAGCAATCATGCACGGCGGAAGAGTAAAATCAAAATCATCAAGTTTCATGCTGGGTCGGGCTCAATCCTGCTGTTTAATTTTTGCAACATGGACACCGGGATAGTAATAGGCGAGAATTTCGCGGTAGTTGAAGCCGTCCCCGGCGCGCTGTTTTGAACCCCACTGGCAGAGTCCAACCCCGTGTCCGTTTCCTGATCCGCTGAACAGCAGGTCATCACCTTTCTGCCGAAAGGTAAAGTTGGTGCTTTTGATCACCGTGTAGCCTATCGCCTTGCGGAAGTTGACTGCTGACATGGTCAACTCTCCTTTTGCGGCAGAGAAAGTCATCTCCATGACACGTCCGCTCCGGTTGATTCTGCTGATTCTGACTCCTTTCAGCCCGGAGGCCTGAAAACCGCTGCTTTTCAGAAGAGATTCGATCTTTTTCAGCGGCAGGACAATTTCCCACCGGGACGATGGTGTATGAAGACAGTATCTGCACTCTACTCCTTGCAGATACGGGATATCCGCCCCCCAGACATTTTCAGCAGACTCTGTGTGACCGCCGCAATTTGAGTGGTAGAAAGCCTGTATTATACTGCCGCCATACACCAGAACCTCGCCCGCCGTTTCAGAGACTGCCCTGAATGCCCTGCTGTCCTCAATATCA
>JAGFXN010000009.1 GCA_017861215.1 Deltaproteobacteria bacterium
AGGCTGGAAGAGCGGGCAATGATCGGATACTGTCCGTAGTGCTCCAGCATCCTGCGGAATTCGGCCCGGACATCCGGCGGAAATTCCCCTTCCGGGAAATGTTCGCGGAGTCTGGCGGCGCAGCTGAGATAGCCCTGCTCGCTCCGCTGTTCACGGACGATATCCTGCCAGCCATTGTAGTCCACGAAGGAATCAAAGACCTCGGTGCCGATAAAGAAGGAATCGTGCGCGTCAAGCAGAGAATCCCATCTCCCGTCGAGATCCTCCTTGAGTATGGCCCGCGCCAGCAGCATGCCGACAGCCTTGCCGCCGATGAAGCCGCTGCCGATGAGACGGGACCTGATGGACTGCAGGTCTTCAAGGGAGAAGTAGCGGCGGACCAGGGCAAGCATGCGCTCCTCGTGCCCCATGAATTGCCGGCAGAGGGTCTCCGCCATAGCCTTGCGTTCCGCAGCAGCGTCGTCGCCGGCTCCGCTCAAGGATTTTATTGAAATCTGGTCATTCACAGTGACTCCACAAATTATTCAGGATCAGCGTCACGCCGCTCTATGTTGTGATACTTCCGATGTGCATTAACAGAGGCCAACGTCGGGCGGTGCCAGGCAGAATCACCAGCAGGGAAAACGTGCTTTGGGCAGCTTGCCAAACATAATTCGCAAGATTGTTGAAATGCATTGGCAAAGGATCCTGATGTTTATGATTCTTTGTCTAGCAAAAGGCCGCAATAAAGCTCCATTGAAATGGAGCATCGTCAATACGTTCATGGAGAGGTATTTTGTGTAAAGCAAAATGCAAAATAGTTTACACAAAACTGGCATTTCAATTTTCTTCCAGGGTGAGCAGGTCGTCAAGACGCCGCAGAAAGAGCAGATAGGTGATCTGCTCCATGACTTCGAGAGGGTTGGAAATGCCACCGGACCAGAAGGCGCCCCAGATTGAGTTGATTTGACTGCGGAGTTCGCCGGTAAGCATGGTTGATTATGTCCTTGTGGAGAAATATTTCCCCGGCCTTAACCCGGTGACGACCCCGGGTTATTTGCTCAAATGAGCTTAGTGGCATCGCAGCTTTAGGTCACGTCCGCCGTGAGTGTTTTGTTGGAATGTCCTTAAACTCCCGTATGTCAAAAAAATCGGGATACAGCTTCTTGGTACATTTTGGACAGATCCCATGACTGAACTGCAGCTCGGTCTTTTTAGCAAGGTATTCATCAATGGCCGTCCAGACACCATCCTTGTTGCGTATGTCCTTGCAGGATGCACATATGCTGACGAAACCTTTCAGCGGCATTTTCTTGGAAAGATGCTGGTGGAGTCTGGCAATCATTTTTTCCTTCTTTAATTCGAGTTGCTTCAATTCTGTAGAGTCATGAAGCGTTTCAATGGCAGCAACTATCTCACCCGCGGCGTTGTGTACCGGGACAGCATCAAAAATCATATAACGTTTTTCCTCCCCCAGGCGTTCATACCAGCCTTCAGCAGTTATTCCTTCGGCAGAGAGCTTTGATCTTGCAAATTTTTTGTACAACTCGGGTAAACGTGCATACGTTCCGTCAATTACTATATCAACCAGGCAGGGGCGATGCTCCGTATAAAAAGGTTGCCATTGATTCCTGGTTTTCAGCATTTCATCTGACGGTACACCTGTTAATATTTCGCAGGCTTTATTCCAGAAAATCACTTCATGTTCAGGGGTAATGATAAAAACAGCAACGGCGGCTTCATTGAAATATTCTGAGAGGATATCATTTGTTATGGATTTCACTGCCGGCTTCTCCTTTTGTGATAGCCCCCGCTAGCAATGCACCGTTTCACGGCTCTTGCCGTTCATTGTCACATTACGGTAACGGGCATGCCCCTCCCGTTACCCCCGCCGGTACTCTGCCGTCGGCCAGAAGGGGATGCCGCCGCGCGGGGTGAATTCGCCGCGGACGGACAGGCTGAGCGGCTGCAGCAGCTTGACCAGGTCGTTGCAGATCCGGTTCACCCCGGCTTCGTGGAATTCGCCGAACATGCGGAAAGTGCCGAGATAGAGCTTGAGGCTCTTGCTTTCGACGCAGAGCCGGTCCGGCTGGTAGTCGATGACGATGGTGGCAAAATCAGGCTGGCCGGTCATCGGGCAGAGACAGGTAAATTCCGGGCAGACGATATGTATCGTGCCGACGGCGCCGCACGGGTTTCTCTCCGGCAGGGCAAACGGGCTGGGAAACGCCTCCAGCAGCCCGGCATCGGGCTGGTCGTAGCGGTAGGCGGTCTTTTTCTCTCCCAGCGATTTCAGGTTTTCGTGCAGTTCCATGGTGACTCCTTTATCAATCGGCGGCGGCTCAGGACGAAAGCATCCTCTGCAGCATGAACTCGTAATCCGCCAGTTTCCGCGCCAGCTGCGCCAGTTCGGCCGGCGTATAGACCGCTTCTCCCCGCGCCAGTTCGGCCTGCAGTCCGGCAATTGTCTCCTCCATGGTCGGCTGTTCTGCCGGAGACTTCTCCAGACCAAGCAGCCGCAGGTTCTTGCCGGTCATCCGCTCTCCTCTCCGAGGATCAGGTCGTACACGCCGCGGACCCCTTCGGTGATCTCCTCGTACTCTTTCAGCAGCGCCTTGCCGGGATGGCGCAGTTTCGGATCGTAGCCGAGCCGCCTGGCAAGTAGATCCAGGTACTCCTGCGAGCCGCCGAGGTCGTTCATGGAGTAGTCGTGGACAATCCGCAGCCGGTTCTCCAGCCGCCGCAGGAACTTGTAGCCGTTGAGGAGGATCTCGCACTCCGTGGCGGCGATGATGCCTGCCGCCCTGATCGACTTGAGGGCTGTCAGGGTGTTGTTGCTGCGGATTTCCGGGATGGTGCGGCCATGTTTGAGGAGCAGGTACTGGACGATGAACTCGACATCCACCATGCCGCCGCGACCGGTCTTGATGTTGTAGTTCCCCTTGCTCTCCCGGGCAATCTCGTTCTCCATCCGCATGCGCAGGCGATGAATTTCCGCCCGGACCGAGTCATCGGCGCTGAAGCCGTACACGGTATGGCGGATGATATCGTTGATGCCGGCAGTGAGCGCCTCGCCGCCAAGTACCACCCGTGCCTTGGTCAGCGACTGCCTCTCCCACACCTGCGCCTCGTCGCGGTGGTAGCTCTTGAACGAATCAAGCGAGGTGACCAGCGGCCCGGCGTTGCCGGAAGGGCGCAGGCGTGTGTCCAGCTTGTAGACGTACCCCTCCCTGGTCTGGGTGGTCAGGATCATGATGATCTTCTGACCGAGCTTGGCAAAATACTCATGGTTGCTGATCTGCTTCGCCCCGTCGGTATGCCCCTGCTGGTCATAGATATAGATGATGTCGAGGTCGGAATGGTAGTTGAGTTCCATGCCGCCCATTTTCCCCATGCCGATGACGGCAAAGTCCGCCAGCCGCTCGACCCCGTCGCCATTCTGGTAGCGCGGGCTGCCGAAGCGGTGCAGCTCCAGCTTCGCTATCAGGCAGGCGGCATGCAGGCAGGCATCCGCCAGGGTGGTCAGCTGGTTGGTAATCTCCGTCTGGCCGAATTTACCGTAAATATCGTTCATGCCGATGCGGAGGAACTCTTCGTGTCGATAGCGGCGCAGTACATCAAGCTGCTCTTCAAAATCACCGGCCTGCTCCAGCATTGCCGCCAGCTCCTGCGTCATGACGGTGCTGTCCTTGAATGAAGAGGCCAGGCTGCGCGCCACCATACTGTCAAGGAGTTCAGGATGGCCGATTAAAATCTTTGACAGGAATTCGGACATGCCGAACAGAGAGACAATCAGCTTCAGCACCTCGCGGTTTTCCGCCAGCAGGGCAAAGAACGTGGAACGTGACCCTACTGCACAGAGAAAACGCTCCAGATTGGTCAACGCCATGTCCGGGTCAGGCGAGGCAAAAATCTCCTGCAGCAGGGGCGGGCCGATCTTCTCCAGCAGGCGGTGGGCGCGCTCGGTCAGATGAGCTTTCGGCGCGCCGTCGCGCAGCAGCAGCAGGTGATCGTAGGCGGCGTCGACGTTTTTGAAACGGTGCCCGGCAAGCATATCCTTGAGAATGTCGGCGTCGGCCTTGCGGTCAAAGAACAGGTAGATTTCCGGCGCTACCTCCTCCTTCAGCTTTTCATCGCGGGAAAGAAAGAGATTGCCGTAAATGGTGGAGACATTTGTCCGGTGTTTTTCCAGTTCCTCCCGGAAACGGCCGGCGGCGTCGGCGCAGAGAAAACCGCTGCGCCTTGCCAGGGCGAGATATTCCTCTTCCTTTTGCGGCAGGTTGTGGGTCTGTCGCTCCTGGACAACCTGAATCCGGTGTTCGACCGTGCGCAGAAAACGGTAGGCAGCAGCCATCAGACCGCAATCCTCGGCGGCGACCAGCCCTGCCTGCTGCAGGAGCTGCAATGATTGCAGCGAGTTCTTTTCGCGCAGTAGCGGATTTTTGCCGGCGTAGATGAGCTGCAGCGCCTGAATAAAGAATTCGATCTCGCGAATGCCGCCGCGGCCAAGCTTGATGTTGTATTCACCTTCAAGCTTCCGCGCCAGGGAGGCGTCAATCTTCTTTTTCATCGACATCATATCTTCGATCAGATTGTAGTCGAGATAGCGGCGGTGAATGAACGGCTCCAGCCTTTTCAGCAGCTCCTCTCCCAGGGGGATGGAGCCGGCGACCGGTCTTGCTTTCAGCATGGCAGCCCGTTCCCATGACTGTCCCCAGAGCTCGTAGTAGACTTCGGCGGAGCGGAGCGAGACCGCCATGTCGCCCCCCTTGCCTTCCGGCCTGAGCCCCAGATCCACCCTGAAGACAAAGCCGTCTTCGGTCACCTGGGATATTGCCCTGGTGATCATCTCCCCCTGCCGGACGAAAAAGGAGTGCAGCGAAATCTCTCCCCTGGAGCCGCCGTTGCCGTCGGCGATGCCGGTGGTTGCCCCTTCATCGGCGCTATAGAAATAGATCAGATCGATGTCGGAAGAGAAATTCAGTTCCCTGCCGCCGAATTTCCCCATGCCCAGAATGGCAAGCTCTGCTTCGCTGCCGTTCTCCGCCAGCAGCGGCAGGCCGTGCTCGGCGACCAGCAGAGAGCGGCTTGCTTCACAGGCAATCTGCAGGGTAGCTGCGGCAAGCGCGGAAAGCTCTGCCGTCACCTCTTCCAGGGGGGATAGTCCGCCGAGATCGCGCGCCGCAATGCGGAGCATCTCCCGGTATTTGAAACGGCGCAACAGCGGCAGCAGCGCAGCGAAGTCGATGCCGGCAGGGGTAATCGCCCGCAGTGCCAGCAGCATCTCTGCTTCGCTGCGGCTTTTGTCAATCTCCAGGTCGATAAAGAGCCAGTTGAATGCCGCCGGGTCGCGACAGATGATGTTGGTAAGAAAGGGTGAAGAACCGAGCAGCGTCACCAGCTGACCGAGCCGCAGGCTGTTGCTGCAGATTGCCTGGAGCGTTGTGCCCGGCACAACGGCAGAGATCCGCTCAAGGTTGTTGAGGGCCATGTCAGGCATGGCGCTGGCCATGACCGACTCTGTTATGGCCGTAACTGTTTGCGGCGGGAAAATTTCCGCCAGGAGCCGGATATTGGTAGCCGAACGTGCCGGATAGGCAAAGCCGAACCCGCCAAGCAGATCAACCAGCGCCCGCTCGTTGTCCCCTTCGAGATCAGGGGTAAGCGCCGCTCCCAGCGCCGCCGCCAGATCCAGGACGAGGCTCATTGCCCCACCAGGGTTTTCAGCGTCCTTTCGTAATCGCCCCTGACAATGCCTCTTTCGGTGATAATCGCCGTAATATATTTCGCCGGAGTGACATCAAAGGCAGGGTTACGGACCGCCACCCCTTCCGGGGCTATCGGCATGCCGCGCAGTTGGGTGACTTCATGGCAGGGACGCTCTTCGATCGGAATTGCATCGCCGTTTTTCAGGCTCAGGTCCAGGGTGGAAACCGGTGCCGCCACATAGAACGGAATATGGTTTTCCTTTGCCAGGACGGCGACGCTATAGGTCCCTATCTTGTTGGCGGTATCGCCGTTGGCCGCAATCCGGTCGGCGCCGACGATCACGCAGTCAATTTCCTTCTTGCGCATGAACCAGCCGGCCATATTGTCGGTAATGAGCGTCACCGGAATGTTGTCCTTCATCAGTTCCCAGGCGGTCAGGCGCGCCCCCTGCAGCCAGGGGCGGGTCTCGTCGGCAAAAACCCCGATCTTCTTCCCCGACTCGTGCGCCGCGCGGATTACCCCGAGCGCCGTGCCATAACCGGCAGTCGCCAGTCCGCCGGCGTTACAGTGGGTCAGCACCGTGGCGCCGTCACGGATAAGAGCCGCGCCGTGGGCCCCAAGCGCCCTGCAGATCTGCAGATCTTCTTTTTCAATGCTGATGGCTTCTGCTTTGAGGAGGGTACGGATAGAGTTGAGATCCTTGTCCCGGTTGGCATCCGCCACTTTCTTCATCCGTTCGATTCCCCAGAACAGGTTGACGGCGGTGGGGCGTGTTCTGGCGAGAACGTCGCAGACGTTGTCGAGCTGGCGGAAGAATGATTCGTGCGTATCGGCAATAATATCCCTGGCCCCCAGAGCAACTCCCATTGCCCCGGCCACGCCGATAGCCGGGGCGCCGCGAATGATCATGCCGCGGATCGCCTCGGCAACCCCCTGGAAATCGTCGTATTCGTTATAGACCTCTTCGGCCGGCAGCCGAGTTTGATCGATCATGACAACCCTGTTATCGCGCCACTCGATTGTTCGAAAAGACATGATGCGGATCCTTTGTTGGCTATGGGAATTGGCAACGGATGAATCTTAGCAAAGAAAACTGATTTATTGAAATCTGTTTTTGAACTGACAGACCAAAGGCTCATTGCCGGAACAGAACTATTATGCGGAAATAGCCAATAACAGGGAGAAATATCTACTATTTTAACTTGACAGCGCCCTTGCCCCAATTTATAGTTTCCCCACGAAGTGGAAAAAAGTGGAAAATGGTGGTTGAGAGTGGCAAAGTTCCGAGGGGTGTATCCGACAACCATAGATGCCAAGGGGCGCACCAGCCTGCCGGCCAGGTTCAGGGAGATCCTTGTCGAGAGCTTTGGCGACGACCGGTTTTTCCTTACCAACTCTTCTCCTGTAGATCTTGGCGGCGGCAGTTACAGTTCCGGGCTGCTCATCTTTCCCTACCGGGAGTTTGCACTTTTTGAAGAGAAGTTTCAGGAGAGTCGCGGGCTGACTCCTGCCCAGCGTGACAGTATCATCAATCTCATCATCAATCCTGCGGTCGAGCTCTCCGCCGACAAGCTCGGCAGGTTCCTGGTGCCGCCGAACATGCGCAGAAGCGCGGCGCTTGAACGGGATATTCTTTTTGTGGCGGCAATGGACAAGATAAAGATCTGGAGCCAGCCGGAGTGGGAGAAGGTTCTTACGCAGAATATCAGAAACTTCCCTTCCGGGAGTGAGGCGGCGGCGGAGCTGGGACTGTAGTGACCGGCTTCAGCCACATTCCGGTTTTGCCGGCAGAGGTTCTTCACTACCTCGCACCGGTTGCCGGTGGCAGCTATCTTGACGGAACCCTGGGCGGAGGCGGTCATGCCGCCCTGATACTGGAAGCGGCAGGGAGGGGCGGCAGGCTGTTCGGCTTTGACCGTGACCTGGCGGCCATTGCTGCTGCGTCGCAAGCACTGGCCGGTTTCGGCGGCAGCTTCATTCCGGTACACAGAAACTTCTCCGAACTGGCCGAGGCGCTTGCGGCGCTCGACGTGACAGCTCTTGACGGGTTTCTTCTCGATCTCGGGGTTTCATCGCATCAGCTTGATACGGCTGAGCGTGGTTTCAGTTTTCAGCAGGATGCTCCTCTGGATATGCGCATGGACAGAAGCTGCGCCAGGAGCGCCGCGGATCTGGTCAATACCCTTTCCCACGGGGAGCTGGCCAGCATCATCAGGACCTACGGTGAAGAGCGCTGGGCCGGCCGGATCGCCGCATTTATCTGCAAGGCGCGGGAGGATGCTCCGCTTGTCAGCACCTGCCAGCTGGCGGACATCGTCAAAGGGGCAATTCCCCGTAAAGCCTGGGAAGAGCGCCTCCATCCGGCAACGCGGACTTTTCAGGCGCTCCGGATCGCGGTGAACGATGAGCTTGCCAGTCTGGAAAAAGGGCTGGCGGCGGCTGTTGCTTTCCTGAAGCCGGGCGGTCGCGGGGTGGTTATCTCGTTTCACTCGCTCGAAGACCGCATTGTCAAGCAGATGTTCCGGAAAATGTCGGCAGGGTGTATCTGCCCGAAAGATTTTCCGGTCTGCGTCTGCAGTCACCGGCCGGAGGTACGGGTACTCACCGGGAAACCGGTAATGGCGACAGAGCAAGAGCTGGCAGAGAATCCGCGCTCCAGAAGTGCCAAGCTGAGGGCCGTGCAGAAGCTCTGACAGCTTCTGTAAACGGAAGAAGGAGGTTGATATGGCAAACATGCGCGCCACAATGGATAAGGTAGCCGATCCGCGGCGGCTTGACTCTGCAGTTGAAGAGAAGAGCGATTTCTTTGTCTACATGATCGGCATCATCATCATCGTCACAGCGGTCTCTGTTTTCCATGTATGGTCGCGAGTCAAGGTCATGGATCTCAACCTGAAGGTTGGAGAACTGCGCCGCGAGCTGAAGGAGCAGGAGCAGGTGCAGGGGGGGCTCAAGCTTGAAGTCGCCTCGTTGAAGATGCCGGCCAGAATCGAGAATCTGGCAACAGGCGAACTGGGAATGTCGCTGCCGACCGAGCAGCAGGTGGTTCAGGTAAAGTGAGAGATAATCGGGAGAAATGGACGCGGTTCAGGATTCGCTTCATCGGCGGAATTTTCATCCTGCTGCTTTCTGTCTCCATTGCCCGCGCCTTTTACCTGCAGATTTACGAGCAGGAGCGGTTTGCGCATCTTGCCGAGAAACAGCATCTCAAGGTCGTACAGCTGACCCCTTCCCGTGGAGCAATCTATGACTCCACCAATTCGGCACTGGCAGTTTCCATCGAGATGGACTCCCTCTTCGCTGAACCCCGCAATATGGAGAATCTGGCTGCTGCTGCGGCACGGCTCGCTCCGGTTCTCGGCATGACGAAGGAGGCGGTTGAGAAGAAGCTCCATGGCAGCAGGGGGTTTGTCTGGCTGGCACGCAGACTGACGCCGGAGGTTGCGGCGGCAGTCCGCAAGCTTGATATTGACGGTCTCGGTTTTGCCAAGGAGCCGAAACGGTTTTATCCGAATGCAGAGATCGGCAGTCATGTCATCGGCTTTACCGGGCTCGACCCGGAAGGGCTTGAAGGAGTGGAGCGCAGGTATGACAGCACTCTCCTCGGCAATACCGGCTACATGGTGACCGAGCGCGATGCCCTCGGCAGGGATATCGGCACGCGCGGCATGATGATGAAGAGCGCTTCGGCCGGGCAGAGCCTCATGCTCACCATTGACAAGAATATTCAGTATATCGCCGAAAAGGAGCTGGCGGCAGCGGTCGAGAGCAGCCGCGCCAAGGGGGGGATAGCCATAGTCATGGAGCCGCATTCAGGCAGGCTGCTTGCCATGGCGAACTATCCGACCTTCAATCCGAACCTGTTCGGCAAATTCCCCCAGCAGGCACTCAGAAACAGGGCGGTCACCGACAGCTTCGAACCGGGTTCCACCATGAAGGTTTTTCTGATTGCCGCCGCCCTTGAGGAGAAGGCGGTTTCACCGAATGACGCCTTCAACTGCGAAAACGGGGTATTCAACATCGGCGGCCGCACCATTCATGATACCCACAAGTACGGCAGGCTGTCCGTTGGCGAAATTCTGAAATATTCGAGCAATATCGGTGCTGCAAAAATCGGCACGCGCCTCGGGCCGGAACGGCTGTATGGCTATCTCAAAGGATTCGGTTTCGGTGCAAAGAGCAATATCGACCTCCCCGGGGAGGTTTCCGGCTATCTCCGCAACAAAAGCCAGTGGTACGGGGTTGACCTGGCAACGATCTCTTTCGGCCAGGGGATTTCGGTCAGCGCGCTGCAGCTGGCAACGGCAATGTCGGTCATTGCCAACGGCGGTTCCTTGATGCAGCCGTTCATAGTGGAAAAGATAATGGACGGCAAGGGGAATGTCCTGAAGAGCTTCTCGCCGACCAGCAGGCAGAGAGTCATTTCTCCCGAGACCGCCGGGATTGTTGCCAAGATGATGGAAGGGGTTGCGGCAGAGGGCGGCACAGGGGCCTCCGCGGCTGTCGACGGTTTCAGGGTTGCGGGGAAGACCGGCACGGCCCAGAAAGCAGATCCCGTCACGAAGGGATACTCGGCAGACAAGCGGACCGCTTCATTTGTCGGCATTGTCCCGGCCGATAACCCGCGGCTGACGATAGTCGTTATCGTCGATGAGCCGAAGACCAGCGCCTACGGCGGTGTGGTGGCGGCGCCGGCATTCAGCGCCATCGCCCGGCAGAGCCTCTGTTATCTGCGCGTCGTCCCGAATCAGCCTCTGAAAAAGAGACCGGGAGTTATCGAGGCGAAGAAAGATGAGCCGCAGGTCGCCACTGCTGCCGAGGATACGGAAGAGATCTCGCCGGAAAGTCAGTTGCAGGATGGGCTGACCATGGCGAATTTCCGCGGCATGAGCATGCGACAGGTGCTGCAGTTGATGGAGAAGAAGGGGTTGAATGTCCGTCTGATCGGGAGCGGCAGAGTGATTGAACAGAGTCCGCCGCCAGGGAAAAGGATACACCAGTCTGACCCGGTATGGGTACGGCTGGCGCCATCAGCTTGAGATAATGAAAAGGCCGCCGACATGAAACTCTCACAACTGCTGCAGGCAACTGCTGTCATCAAGGTGATCGGCACTGTGGATCCGGAAATCAGCGGACTCCATCACGACTCCCGCACGGTATCTTCCGGCGGGCTCTTTTTTGCACTCAAAGGGGGCCATGCCGACGGCCATCTGTTTATCCCTGCTGCTGTCGCCAATGGCGCAGCGGCGCTGATTGTGGAAAACTGTGGCAATATCCCTCCCGGGGTAACGGCGGTGCAGGTTGCCGAAGCGCGGCTGGCCATGGCGGAAATCGCTGCCGCCTTTTACGGCCGGCCGACAGCTGCTGCGCCGCTGATAGGGATCACCGGCACAAACGGCAAGACCACAACGACATTCCTGCTCGAAGGGATCCTCAATGCGGCCGGCATGCCTGCCGCGGTTCTCGGTACCATCAGCTACCGTTTCGGAGCTACGGTTTTCGAGGCTTCCCACACAACCCCGGAGTCAACCGAACTGCAGGCGGTGCTGAGAAAGCTGGCCGACGCCGGCGCCGGCTCATTTGTCCTGGAGGTTTCGTCGCATGCCCTGGAGCAGCGGCGCGTGGACGGCTGCAGCTTCGATGTCGGCATATTCAGCAACCTCACCCGTGATCATCTCGATTATCATGGCAGTATGGAGCAGTATCTGCGGGCAAAAAAGCGCTTCTTTGCAGAGCTGCTCACAGCAGATGCCGTCAAGCCGGTGCGGCGCGCCGCCGTTAATATGGATGATCCCTACGGCGCGGTGATCAGGGAGTGCGCCGCCTGTCCGGTGATCACCTACGGCAGCGGCGTTGACAACGATGTCCATGGTGTTGCTGTCAGCATTTCGGTACACGGCATCAGCGGCCGCATCCACACCCCCAAGGGAGACTTCCCGTTTTCATCAAAGCTGCTGGGACGGTTCAACCTCTCCAATATACTGGCGGCGGTAACGGCCGGTGTGGCGCTTGATCTGCCGCTGGCCGCCATCAAGGGCGGTATCGAAAAGCACCTGCCGGTTCCGGGACGGCTGGAGCGGGTGGAGAACAGCCGTGGTGTTACCTGCCTGGTTGATTATGCCCATACCGGGGATGCGCTGGAGAATGTCCTGTCAACCCTTCAGGAGATTGCGACCGGTCGGATTATAACGGTCTTTGGCTGCGGCGGTGACCGGGACAACGGCAAACGCCCGATCATGGGGAGCGTAGCGATACACTACTCCGATCTGGTGGTGGTCACCTCCGATAATCCGCGTACCGAAGATCCGCTGCGGATTCTTGCGCAGGTGAAGGCGGGTATCGTGCCGGCCGCTGTCCGGGAATACAGCAGCGGGGAACTGGACAGCGGTATTGCCGAAAAGGGATTCATTGTCATCGAGAACCGCCGTGAAGCAATCCGGCTGGCGGTGCGGCTGGCAAGGCCCGGCGATATTCTGCTGCTGGCAGGCAAGGGGCATGAGGATTACCAGATAGTAGGCACGACAAAGCATCATTTTGATGACCGTGAAGAGGCGGCAAAAGCTTTTGGAGAGTGATTTCTGATGTTCACTGTCACCGAGATAGCAGCAGCAACCGGCGGCACGGTAACCGGCTCACCCCATGGGAAGGTCTCCGGCGTCTCCACCGATTCACGGACTGTTGCCCCGGGGGAGCTCTTTATTCCCCTGAAGGGTGAGCGTTTTGACGGGCACGACTATCTGGCGACAGTCTTTTCCAAAGGGGTTGCCGTTGTCCTTGCGGAAGAGCGCCGGCTGGCCGGCATCGCTGTTCCTGCAGATGCGGCCGTTGTCGCCGTGACTGACACCCTGCGCGCTCTCGGGGATCTGGCCCGAGCATACCGCCGGCGTTTTGCCCTGCCGGTTGTCGGCATAACCGGCAGCAACGGCAAGACAACTAGCAAGGAGATGCTGGCCGCAATCCTGGCAAGCGTCGGTCCCGGGCTGAAAACATCCGGCAACCTCAACAATCTTGTCGGTCTGCCGCAGATGATCCTCCAGCTGGACGATGTCCATACGTGGGCGGTATTCGAGCTGGGGATGAGCGAATTCGGCGAGATCGACCGGCTGGCGGAAATTGCCGCGCCGCAGGTCGGCGTGATCACCAATGTCTTTCCGGCGCATCTGGCAAGCATGGGGAGCATGGCCGGGGTTGCCCGGGCGAAGGGGGAGCTTTTTCTCCGCCTCACGGCCGGGGCAACCGCCATCTTCAATGCTGATGATCCGCTGGTAGCCGCTCTTCCCGTGCCGGAGGGGGTCAGCCGCATCGGTTTCGGCCTGCACGGCGCTGCTGTGACGGCGCTGAACCTGGTGCAGCACGGCATTGAGGGTCAGAGTTTCACCCTGAAAATCGGTGCCGAGTCGGCTGAGGTGACGCTGCGCGCCTTCGGGCTGCACAGCATTTACAATGCCCTGGCGGCAGCCGCGGCAGCCGCGGCGCTCGGTCTGCCGCTGGCTGCCGTCAGCGCCGGACTGGCCGCTTTCACCCCGTACGATAAAAGGTTCAAGCTGGCTGATCTTGGTGCCATTGTCCTGATAGATGACAGCTATAATGCCAATCCCGCCTCGGTCGGCGCAGCGCTGCTGACGCTCAGGGAGCTGAAGGGCGGGCGCCGGGGCATTGCCGTGCTCGGCGATATGCTGGAACTTGGCGAGGAGAGCGAAGCAGCGCACCGCGATGTCGGCCATCTGGCGGCAACCTGCGTGGATCGTCTCTATCTTTTCGGAAACATGGCTGACGTGGTTGCGGCCGCCGCCCTTGATGCCGGCATGCCGGACCATGAGGTGATTGTCGCCGCCAGTCACGCCGAGATTGAGCAGGATATTGTGAAAGATCATCTTGACGGCGATTATGTCATGGTAAAGGGGTCGCGCGGGATGAGAATGGATCTTGTGGCAGCCGCTCTCAGGGAAATTTTTTCCGGCCGGGACTATGATGGAGGGAGAGGCTGATGCTGTATCATATACTGTATCCACTTGCCGCCGATATCAGGCTGTTGAATGTCTTCAAGTATCTTACCTTCCGAACGATCTACGCCATGATAACAGCGCTGCTGGTAGCCTTCTTTATCGGCCCGTGGGTTATCAGGAAGCTGGAAGGTCTGCAGGCACGGCAGGTGATCCGGACCGACGGACCGGAATCGCACCTGAAAAAGCAGGGGACGCCTACCATGGGGGGAGTGCTGATCCTGGCGGCCATTCTGATCCCTACCCTGCTCTGGGCTGATCTGACCAACAGGTATATCTGGCTGGCGCTCTTCATTATCACCGGCTACGGCATCATCGGTTTTGTCGATGACTACAAGAAGGTGGTAGAAAAGAATCCCAAGGGGCTGACCCCGCGGCAGAAGATGTTCTGGCAGGTCCTGCTTGCCGGGGCGGTCGCCATAATCCTCTACATTCTCCCCGGCTTCTCCGAAGAGATCTACTTCCCCTTCTTCAAAAAGCTCCATCCGGATCTCGGCTATTTCTACATACCTTTTGTTGCCCTGGTGATTGTCGGTGCGAGCAATGCCGTCAATCTTACCGACGGACTGGATGGACTTGCCATCGGCCCTGTCTCTATCAACGCCGCCACCTATATGATCTTTGCCTACATTGCCGGCAATTTCAAGCTCGCCACCTATCTGCAGATGCCCTATGTCGCCGGTACCGGCGAGCTCGCCATCCTCTGCGGGGCGATGGTCGGCGCCGGGCTGGGCTTTCTCTGGTAC
>JAGFXN010000113.1 GCA_017861215.1 Deltaproteobacteria bacterium
TTTATAGGCGCATCCAAGAAAGATGATGAGTTCTGGCAACGAATTTTCCTGATTCAGGTTCCCTCCACGAACTGCGCCGTCGCGCAGGGCAGTAATCCTCAGGTGGTTGCCCAACTACGGCGTTGACCATGACGCGCAGTTCACGCCAGGACCGTTCATCACAATGCAGAGGTGAGAGTGAACCGATGACAATTCGTCTTGATAAAATCGACCGCATGCTGGAAAAACTTGATGTGGTGCTGGATCGGGTGCTTCCCGATACCCCTCTTCCCCCGGATTTCGAACAATACCTGGCCTTCCGCTGGGAACGGATCCTGGAGAAAGGCCGCTTGACGCCGGTGGCCCATCCCCACCTGTTTGACCTTCATGATCTGGTGGGCATTCACGATGTTGTGGAAGAGGTTGTGCGCAATACGGCCCAGTTTGCTGCCGGGCTGCCTGCCAATAACGTGCTGCTGTGGGGCGAGCGGGGCTGCGGCAAATCATCGCTGGTAAAGGGCCTGCTCAAGCCGTTTGCCCCGCAGGGGTTGCGGATTGTCGAGCTGAAACGCTGGGACATCATGTCGCTGCCGGCCATAACCACCCTGTTGCGGGATCAACCCTACCGCTTCATCCTGTTTTGTGACGATCTGTCCTTTGACGAGGGCGAAGGGGACTTCCGCAATCTGAAGACACTGCTGGACGGGGATATCGAGGCGCGTCCGGACAATGTCCTGATCTATGCCACGTCCAATCGCTGTCATCTGATGCCGGAACGGATGGAAGACAATACCGGCGGCGGCGAAATTCATCCCGACGAAGCAGTCGGCGAAAAACTCGCGCTGTCAGATCGTTTCGGACTTTCCCTGGGGATCTTTGCTCTCGGTCAGGATGACTATCTGGCAATTGTCCGGCACTATGCGGCACAACGCCAGCTTGACGTTGCCGATGAGGTCCTCTGTACGCAAGCACTGCACTGGAGCTTTATGAATTCCCGGCGCAGCGGGCGGTCTGCCAGGCAGTTTATCGATGACCTGGAAGGGCGGCTCAAATTGGGAGCAGGCTTTTCAGTGGCGGATTTCATTCCTCCACAGCCCGCCGCAGGCAGCAGTGAATCGTGAAGAGGGATTGACTGCCGATGTCGTGGGCGCAGACCTGACGGTTTTTCGGTCAGGTCGAGCGGCCTGGATGTATCATAAATAGTTTGCAACCTCTATTAAATTCATATCCGGATCTCTGAAATAAAAAGAGTTGATTGCTCCTGTAGCACCTGTTCTCACAACAGGACCTTCTATAATTTCAACGCCGTTACTCCGAACATGGTCCATAGCCACATGCAGCGGGACTTCAGTAATGAAGCATAAATCTGCGGAACCAGCGGTTGGCTTGTATGCTTTCGGTTCAAACTCTTTACCTGCCTGATGCAGATTGATTTTCTGATTGCCGTATGTAAGTGCCAACCTTCCTGCACCAAATTCTTCTTTTTCCATTCCAAGAACAGAAACATAGAATTTGACAGTGATTTCAATGTCTTTAACTGTTAAGACCAGGTGGTCAAGTCTATTGATATTCATGTCATCTCCTTTTCCCACCTAACGCTGCGGCAGGCCGCGCCCCATAGCACCCTCAGAGATCAGTTTTTTACGGTCTGCCCCTGGGCGGCACCTGGCCGCCGTTTCCCTGCGCCGCTGCACCCGTGCGGGATTCCCTGTCAGGCTCCACCCGTAGAATATCCACCAGTTCCCTCACTTCAGGCTCTGTCAGCACAACCGGCTGCATCCTTGCCCACGGCCTGACCGTGCGCGGGTTCTTCAGCCAGGTCGACAGGCTGGTCTGCGTCCACGCCTGCCGCTCCCGAAAGGTCGGCGGATACCAGGGCGACAGCAGCCCAGACAGATTCGGCCCGGCCTCCCCCCGGCCAAGCGCACCCAGCCGGGCGGTGAGGGCCCGATGGCAGGGGCCGCACTTTTTGCTGAACAGGTCCTGCCCCGTTTCTCCGCCACGATCAAAATGGACAACCTGCGGGCCGGCAGCCGGAGCCGCTCCCTTGCGGCCGGCAGCCGCCTGCAGCAGGGCATTGACCAGCGTATCGACCTGGCTGTCTGCCAGATGAAAAGCCGGCATGTTCTGCACCGGCTTCAGGATGGCTGTTGCCAGCTCCTCCGGCGCCTTGCGTTTGGTTGCCTGATCCAGGTCGGCAGCAAGCCGGTTGCCCCGGTTGCCGATAACGTGGCAGCGGCGGCAGGCGTACTGATCGAGCAGCCGCTGGCCCTCGCTGACCACGGCGGCTTCACCCAGGGTGAAGCGGGCGTAGCGGCCGGCGATCAACTGCTGGTGGGCAATGTTTTTCCGGTCGGTGGCCGGGTTGCCCCGGTGGCAGCCGGTACAGCTGCCGCGCTCGCCGGAAACCAGCGCGCCTGATGTTCGCGCACCTGCCCGGGCAGCCAGGGGAGCAGGAAAGAGACGCCGCAGAGCAGCAGCACCGGCCAGATCATGAACCGCGACCAGCTGACCAGTTCCTGGATCCAGAGGAGAAACCAGGCGGACTTGACCGGGTTGGGCGTTACCGCCGGGTCGGCAGCGATCTGCAGCGGCGCCGGCATAAACGCCGCCAGCAGCAGCAGCGACGCCAGCAGCAGCCAGAAGGCACGGCGGATCAGCCGGAAAAAATGCGGGGAGCTTTTCACGAAACCGCTTTTCATAGGTACGGCAACACCCCCTTGTTTTTTCTGACCCGGTAAAAGTGGAGCATTGACAGCAGCAGTACCGACAGTGGTACGACCACAATATGCAGGGCGTAGAAACGGAGCAGCGACAGCGGCTGGCCGACGCCGTCCGGCACCAGCAGCGCCCGGACGGCACCGCCGAAGGGAGCGGTCAGCAGCAGCTCCATGCCGGTCTGGGTGGCCCAGTAGGCCAGCTGATCCATGGGGAGCAGGTAGCCGGTATAGGCTTCAAAGACGCACAGCAGCAGGAGCAGCATGCCGATGACCCAGTTCATCTGCCGCGGCCGCTGGTAGGCGCCGGTCAGGATCACCCGCAGGGTGTGGAGCAGCAGCAGAACCAGCAGGACATGGGAGGTGAGGCGGTGCAGGCTGCGCAGATATTTCCCGCCCCACACGGCAGACTCCAGGTAGATGATCGAGGTGAAGGCCCGCTCCGGCGTCGGCTGGTAATAGACCAGCAGCAGCATGCCGCTGAGCAGCATCAGCAGAAAAGCGCTGAACGCCAGCCCGCCCAGGCAGAAGGTGTAGCTCAGCCGCAGGTTTTTCTCCAGCACCACCCGCGGGAAGAGATGTTTAACAAAGTCCGTCACCATCATGCCAGCACCTCGATCATCCCGCCCCGTTCCGCCACCTGCAGCCGCTGCAGCGGCCGGTCGGCCGGTCCGTTCAGCACCTGCCCCTGCCGGTCGAAACGGCTGCCGTGGCAGGGGCAGGCCAGCTGCTGTGCCGCCACGGTCACCGTACACCCCAGGTGGGTGCAGACCAGGCTGAGGGCATACACCCCGCCGTCATCACGCAGCAGGGCCAACCGCTCTTCGCGGAACACCAGCGCGCCGTTGGGCGGCACATCGCTGAGGGCGGCGCGGAGCAGCAGCCGGGGCGCAGGGACGGCGCGCGGCGTCAGATAGCGGAGCAGCAGCCCCCCGGAGCCGAGCAGCAGCGCTAGGGTCGTGATGAATTTTCGACGCGATTGATCAGCTTTTGCCATTTTTCTATGTACGCTCTCTGATAGGCCGGGCTCTTTTTTGTCAGTTGCAGATACCGGGCAACGGGAAGAAAATCGCCATTAATCACCTTTTGCCCGGTTCTGTCCCAGAAGGACGGCAGCGTCATCCCATCAGCCTGCAACTGTTAAATCCTGTCTTCCGGCTTCTCCATGATGAAACGGCGGGGGGTAGCGTGACACCCCTCGCACATGACCGTACCGCGGCGGATAGTATGCGGGAACAGCGCCTTCCATTCAGCTGCCAGCAGGCGGTTTTCCGTCCCGACCGGCCGATCGTTGCTGATGTCGGTAAAATAGACCACAAACTCCGGCCGGATCGGACTGACCTTGCCACGAGCATTGAGGCCAAGCGGCGGAGCGTCCTGCTTGCGCAGATAGGCGCTTTTCACATACGTATCCTCGTTGCTCCGCAGCCGATAATAATCCTGCGACGGGCTATCGGCAAAACGAAGATAGAAGGTTCCGTACTCCTGTGGGGTCCAGGCAGAGTGACAGGCGTAGCACTCCATCTTTTCCAGATGGGCGCTGATCCGGTGTTCAATGACCTTTTTGTTCACCGTGTGACAGTCAACACACTTTTTCGATGACTTGTTCCCCGCAACCAGACTTTTCATGGAATGGCAGGCGCCACACCTCAGCCCCGCCTCCGCATGGACATCAGGGGTCATTTTCAGAAACGTTTCTCCGTAAGCGACTTCGCCACGCTGGTAGCGGAGGCTATCCTCGCGCGGGGCCATGCCGTAATAATCGGTGCCGACAAAATACCCCTTGTGGCAGGTGAAACAACTCCGGTCCTCTGCCTTGGCAATATGGTGGCCGCTGCCCCCATGGCAGTCGGTACAGCTGGCCAAGTGGCAGGAGTTACAGTTTTTCTGAAAAAACCCCGGATCGATCTTGCCAATTGTCCGTTCCACAAAGAGTTTTTCACTTTTTCTCGTCGCCATGGCGTGATCGAACAGCGCTGCATAGCCACGGTGGCAGCTGACGCAACCGGCAGTACGGTTCGCTGCAGATGCGGGGCTGTTGAGGACCTTGCTCTCAATGCCATGACAGGAAATGCATGACAGCTTGGCGTGGATACCCTTGAGGGTAACCCGGTGACAGGTCGTGCAGTTTTCGCCGGCACTGCTGTAAGCCGCGCTAACGGTCAGATAGCAGACGGCGATGCAGAGCATCATCAAGCGCACGATAATTAAGTTCCTTTCGGTAAATTGGATCCCTGGCCTTGTCATGACAAATGATACAGACATTAACCGCCAGGGTCCGCCGCACTTCTTTGCCGTTCAGCGGCCGGGAATTTTCCCTGGTTATGGCGGAGTAGGCCCGCACCTTGCCCTCCTGGAGGGTAAGGAAGCCGTCAAGGGGCTTGTCCGCAGACTGTTCGCAGATCAGCGTGCCATCGATGCTGCCGCCAGCCACGACATGCTGACCGAAGCCGAGAAATGCCGGGTTGCCGTGGCACTCACCGCAGCCGACCGCCTTTTTGCCGGTGTTGTGGGAGTAAAACGGGGCAAAGCGCAGCTGTTGTTTGCCTCTGTAGCGCGCCACGTATTCGTTCTTCGAGGTAGTGCCGTCCGCCTCAACAACGGTGACAAAGGTCTGGCAGCCGGGGGTGACGGGAGATATCCGTCCCCGCTGATTCAAGGCCAAAGGGAATGGATACAGCATCCGGTAGTCTTCCTTCTCGCTGAAGCGGCCGGGGGTTTCCACCCCCTTGATAAAATCCATGCCGGTTTTGGTTTTGTCATAGGTGGTATGACAGCCGTAACACTGGGCCACGGTCCGTGAATGACAGGCGTAACATTCCATGCGGCCATGGCCGACAATGGTATGCTCCGGGGTCCCGGTGATCACCTTGCTTTTGAACAGCTTGCCACTGCGCTTGCCGAGTACATGGACAACGCCATCCTGGTAAAAGACATTGGAGTAACTGCGCCCTTTGGCAGTCACCAGCATTTTCATCCCCGGCCGCATCTGCATTTTGTAGCTTTTCGACTCCCGCAGCGCCTCGTCATTCTCTCTCGTTATTTCCCGGTAACTGGGGGGCTTGGCCCCGCCATGGCAGTCCTCACAGCTGATCTCAGTCTGGAGATACATGTTTTCATAGACATAGCCGTCCCCCATGACATCCCGCGAGGTATGACAGTCAATACAGTCCATCCCCGCAACGGAATGAACATCAGCGGCAATATGGGTGGCGTTGCGGGAGCCGCTGAGCATGACCGGCCCGGGCATCCCGTTCCTGGTCGGCACCATTGAGTTGTTGCCGTCGTAGAGCCCATCATAGGAAAGGGCGATCCGGCCGCTGCGGTTATGGCAGCGGGCACAGGTCTTGTTGTCGGGAAGCTTTTCCATGGCATGACTGGCGGAATAGGGAGTTTTTCCCGTGAGGGTCGCATCCTTACCCTGGTAGGTTGCCGTATCGTTATAGGGGAAATGACATGCGGCACAGCCGGAGGAGTGACTCGCGCCGTACACGTCGCCTGTTTCCTGGGCAACATGGCATTGCGAGCAAAACTTGCGATACAGCTCCCCGGATAAATGGTCGAGTTCAGCAACCGGCTTCAACCGTTGCGGATTCCCCCGGGCATCGTAACCGTCCCCCCCCCTGCTGCTGTATAGCTGATTGTCCGCGCCCTCCCAGGTAAGCTGGGTATTTTTGATCATCCCGGTAGCGGTGTACATCAGGTTCGCCTTGACCCTGCCCAGTTGATAGAGATGGCAGGCTCCACAGGTTTTGTCCCAGTATTGAGGCGCAGCAGGATTTTTCGGCCCGAACATGAGGAGATGGGAAGCATTCTTGTTTTTCTCCCCGGGATCGCCGCCATGGCAGGAAATACAGTCAGGATGGTTTGCTGATACCTTTTCAATATGCTGATGGCATGTTTCACACGCAGTTGTTTTACCACTGCGCACACTGCAGCCCGCAAGCAGAATAAGTACCAGCAGAAAAAACCACGTGCAGCTCGTATAAAGTCTCGATTGATTGTTGTTTAATCTCATGCTGCCCGGAGTTTGATTCGTTACTAGTCTTCACCGAACTATAGTAAACATATCGTTATTCACCAAGATGTTTCGTACTGTGCCAAGGTAAAAAAAGACCGACGGAAGGAGGCCGTCGGTCAGAACAATACAGGAGGTGGTTGTGAAAGGGCAGACGGTCATCGGTGCCGAATTAACAGCCGCCACCGCCTGATCCTGCCGGACCGGCAGAACCGCTGGCTGCAGGACTTTTGTAGGCAGCATCCTCAGTCTCGATCTGATTGGCGCGGGGGTCGCTTGTCGTGGTGAAAAGGCCGACGGCAATCAGATCAACGGGGAGCGCTTCGATATGGTTCATTGTCAAGACCGTCGGCGTGCCGGCAATGGCAACGGTCTGGCCGAGGTTATACACGACCAGTTCGGAGAGTCCCGGGACGTCCGTGGCCCAGACGGCGGCTGGCGGAAGTTTGCCGCCGTTGTCGGCGCTCGTTGACATCTGCCCCCACTGACTCCAGGAACCGTCATACCAGACGGCGTTCCAACCGAGGATACCGTCCAGGACAAAGAATTCTGAAGAAGCGATGTAACCGGTCCGGCAGTACACGTAAGCCGTCTTGGTGGCATCCATGCCGGCTGCGGCAAACTTGCTTTTCAGGCTGGTTGCCGTTCCGTCGTCTAGAGGGAAAAAGCGGTTAGCGTTGTCCTTGTCGTAAAGGGACGTATAGGGAACAGCTTTGGCGTTTTTCATGTGGCCTTCGAAGACCACGTAATCAGTAGTTACCGGAGGAGTGCCGGCATTTGGCGCAAAGACGCCCAGGGTTGCACCCGGCGTGCCCTCATACGGTCCGGACGACCGGGCATCAATGATTGCCTGCTTTGTCGCATCGTAGTTTGCTACCGCTGCGATCATCTCTCCCAGCGAAGCCCTCAATTTTGCCTGGACCCTGTTTTTGCCATCCGGAGTGACGCCGTATTTCGAACGGGCAATAGTCGGGGTTGCCGAGGTTAACGCATACACTGCCTTCCAGCCGGCATCCCCGCCGTCCAGAACTTTCAAACGCTCCTTGGGAAAACCCCAGTAGCGGAAGGTGGCATAGCCCCTGGTCGCATTATAAACAGGATCGAAAGAGGATGCCGTAAAAACTATGGTGGTGTTTTTATCTATGCCGCAGCGTTGAATAAGTGCATCCATTTTGCTGCCATCCGCCACCATGGTGGATGATGCAGCCACAGCTTCAATACGTGTTTGCACTATCTCTGCCGGATCGACGTAAATGGCGCCGGGGATATGCCCTCGTTCGTAGAAGTCTTTGGCGGCTGT
>JAGFXN010000114.1 GCA_017861215.1 Deltaproteobacteria bacterium
CCGTCAAGGTACTGGCGTATCAGCAGGCTCTGGAGGATGATGTCCTCTATCTTGGCCATATTATCCAGGAACTGCATGCCGAGGCAATGGCGCTCAGGATGATGCCGCTCAGAACCATTACCGACGGGTTTGCCCGGATGGTGCGCGACCTTTCCAAAGCACAGGGGAAAGAGGTGGATTTCGAAATCAGGGGCGAACATATCGCGGTCGACAGGCTTCTGCTGGAGAGCCTCAAGCCGATGTTCCTCCACATGTTGACCAATGCCGTGGATCACGGCATCGAACTCCCCGCAGAGAGGCTTGCCCTTGGCAAGCCGGCAAAAGGGACGATCCTCCTCGCGGCGCGTCATGAGGGGAACAGCGTCGTGATCGAGATCCGCGATGACGGCTCAGGGATGGATCCGGAAAAGATCAAGCAGGCAGCGCTGCGGCGTGGGGTGATTGACAAGGATGAGGCGGAGATGCTGCGCGATGACGAGGCGCTTTATCTGACACTCCGGCAGGGTTTCTCCACCAGCGAGATCGTCACGGATATATCCGGGCGCGGCGTCGGGATGGACGTTGTCAAGATCAACATAGAAAAGGTGAAGGGCAATCTGATCCTGAAGAGCGAAGTCGGCGTTTTCACCGAAATCCAGCTGCATCTGCCGTTGACACTGGCGGTCCTGGATGCCCTGATGGTAAGCTGTGCCGGGGAGCAGTACGCCATACCGCTCTCATCGGTACAGGAGACCATCAAAATCCGCAGTGAGGATATTGCCACCGTTGCCGGCAAAGAGGTCCTTTCGGTGCGGAATGCAACCGTGCCGCTCTTTTCCCTGGCCCGCATCCTCGGCCTTGAGGCGGATGGCGCGACCATCTCCGGCGGCAAGGTGTCGGCTGTCATCCTCAAGCAGCGGGACCAGGTGATTGCCTGCACCATTGACAGGAACAACGGCACTTCCGAAATAGTGGTAAAAGGTCTCGGCGGGCAGCTGAAAAGAGTCCGTCATGCCTTCGGCGCCACCATCATGGGTGATGGCAACCCGGCGCTGATTCTTGATGTCCCGGATATTTTTGCTTCCACTGAAGGGGTTGCTTCCGGAGGACTGCGCAAGGCTCTGCAGGAGAGTCAGTCCCTGGTGACACGGGGCAAGGTGCTGGTAGTCGATGATTCGATTACCACAAGAACCATGGAGAAGAGTATTCTGGTCGCGAACGGCTATGAGGTTACCATAGCTGTCTCTGCCGAAGATGCGCTGGAGAAAATCAGCGGCATGACGTACGACCTGGTGATTTCGGATGTGGAGATGCCGGGGTTGAACGGTTTTGAACTGACAGCCCGGCTCCGTGCGCTGGATGATTACCGGAGTGTGCCGGTGATCATCGTCTCTTCGCTGGCCAGGGACGAGCATAAACGCAAGGCGATTGACGCCGGCGCCCAGGCATACATTGTCAAGGGCGCTTTCGAGCAGGGCACACTGCTTGATACGGTCGAAGCCCTCATAGGATAAATTACCGCATGATACGAGTGCTGCTTGCAGACGATTCAACCCTGGTGAGAGCAATTCTGAAGGATGTCCTGGGCAGTGCCGGCGATATGACCGTTGTCGGTGAAGCGGTCAACGGCGTCGAAGCGGTCGCTCTGAACGAAGCTCTCCGGCCGGACATCATCATCATGGATATTCTCATGCCGGTCATGGGGGGGCTTGAGGCTACCGAGACCATCATGGCGAAGCTTCCCGCTCCGATCCTTATCCTTTCGGCAACACTTGACGACAGGGACGTCAAGCTGGCGTTTACCGCCATCAAAAAAGGGGCGCTCGATGTCATGGGAAAACCGGCTCTGGCCGCCGACGTCAATCAGGGTGAGTTCGTTGCCAGACTGCTTGAGAAAATACGGCTTCTCGCGCGGATTAAAGTCATTCATCATATCCAGCGCCGGAGGGAGCCTGACGCAGTCGCGGTGCAGAAACTCCCGGCAAACCGGAGTGTCCTGGCGATCGGGGCTTCAACCGGCGGACCGAAGGCGGTTCTGAGCATCCTCAAAACGCTGCCGGCAGGTTTCAACGGTGCGGTTTTTGTCGTGCAGCATATCTCATCAGGCTTTGCCCATGGGTTCGCTCACTGGCTTGACATTGAGTGCCAGTTGCCGGTCCGTCTTGCCGAAGCGGGTGATCAGCCTTTGCGTGGTGAAGTTCTGGTGGCGCCGACAGACTGTCAGATGCGCCTGGAGAACGGGGTCATCAGAGTGCTCGATGCGCCGGCAGGGGATGGAGCGCAGGGGCTTGCCGAGATCAGGAACAGCGGCGGTTTCACCATAGTTCAGGACGAGAAGAGCTGTGTGGTATTCGGCATGCCAAAGGCCGCCATTGCGCTGAACGCTGCCGAGGCGGTGTTGTCGCTGGAGGCGATTCCGGATGCCGTTAACAAGATATTCAATAGTCAGAGAGGAGATATACATGTCGAGTAAGATTTTGATTGTCGATGATAGCGAGCTGGTGCTTGCTATGGCAAGCGATGCCCTGAAGGCGGCAGGGTATGACGTATTTACCGCTACCAACGGGATTGAGGCGAACAGCTATATCTACTCAACAACAAACAAGCCGGATCTTATTATCCTTGATATCATGATGCCGCTGCTGGACGGCAACAAGAAGGCAAAGATCCTCAAGCAGCAGAATCACAGTCAGGATATTCCCATCGTGTTCATTTCCTCGAAGAGCGAGGCCGAGCTGGTCAGCCTCGTTCAGGAAGCCGGTGCTGATGGCTACATCTGTAAGCCCTTTACCCCGCAAAGCATCGTCAGCTGTGTCAAAAAGCTGCTGAAGTAGTCCCGGTAGGCCCTGCTGCGGGATTTCTCTTCCCGGCTGTCTGGCGGAGCAGAGGCAACAAACCGCCCTGGCCGACGCTTTGTTGCCCTTTGATCCAGGACAGCCGAGCATCCTGCACAAGCCCGGGGATGTGCCCGACAGTTTTCCTGCACCTCTCCAGAGCAGGGAAGGGTAAGAATGTATGCATGGGGCTCACCGCTACTCCGGAAAAACCGTCGCTGACCCGAAATTGGCAGGTAATCGACTCCCCGCCGTTACGACTCCCCAGCAGTCAGTTTGTTGCCCCTTCCCCGGCTCCCGCCGAATACAGTTTTATTTTTTCCGCGGGAAATGATATGAAATTACCAAGAAATAGTCTCAGTACCCTTGCGAGGTGCAGCCATGAATAGAAGTTACGATGTCCTGATCATCGGCGGCGGCCCTGCCGGACTGTCAACCGCTTTTGTCTGCCACAAACAGGGTCTCTCCTATCTGGTGCTTGAATCCGGGAAAGCGATCTTTCAGGGGATAGCCAATACCTACCCGCAAGGAAAGCTGGTCTACCCTTCAAAACCGAAAGATGCGCCCGAGCCTTTCCTGGTGGAAGAGCTCCGCCCGCCTGACAAACCGGTAACGGTTGAGAGCTATCTGCAGTATGTGCAGCACTTTGTCCAGCATGAGAATCTGAATGTGCAGACGGAAGTATCTTTCGAGGATATCCGGGACGAGCGCGACGGCCTGACCGTCATTACCTCGAAAGGGAATTTCAAGGGGAAAAAGGTAGTCCTCTCCTTCGGCAGCAACATCCCCCGCGAGCTGTCGGTGTATGGCGATGCCACGATGGTGGCCAAGAACGTGGATGACCCCACCAAATATATCGGCGTCAAGACGCTCGTCATCGGCGGCGGCAATACTGCTGCCGATGTCGTTATCGCCATCCTCAAGGCAAAGCGTGAGCAGAATGATGACCAGCCGGTCTACTGGGCTCACAAGTCGGAGACGTTCGATGTCAACAAGGAGACTGCCCAGAGACTCGGCGAGGAGATCCTCCTTGGCGGCAACATCAGGCTGCTCCAGGGAGCCACGCCGCGCATCGGCGAGGTCGATGATGAAGGGGTTGACCGTCTCGTCATCAGGATGAACGAATTCAAGCAGGCCGACGGCATCGACCTCTACCACGCTCTCAGTTTCCCGATGAAAAATGTCATTGCCTGTATCGGTTCGCAGGGACCGGTGCCGATATTCAACAAGCTCGGCGTGCAGACAATCACCTGCACCTCCGGAGTCTGCACCATAGCCAAGGAAGGGGAAAGGCTGGTACTGCTGACGGCGGAATTCGAATCAACCCGCAAGGGGGTCTATGTCATCGGCGGCGCCATCTCCCCGTCATTCATGAAGATTGCCGCCGGCAGTATTCAGGAGGAGAAACATCCGAACCTCATTTATACTGCTGTCAATGATGCCTCCCATGTGGTGGATGCCATCAAGAAAAGCCTCGGCAGATGAGCTATGCTCTGTCCCCGCAGATCACCAGCGTCCACTTCCCCCCGATCTCCGAAGTCCGTCTCTGGGCGACAGCGCGCGGCACTGTGCCGGGAACGCCCCTGATCGACCTCTGCCAGGCGGTGCCTGACTACCCTCCGGCAGACGGGCTGATCGGGCAGATGGCAACGCTGCTTGCCGATCCGCTGACCGCCCGCTACACCCCGGACGAAGGGCTGCCCGAGGTGCGCGAAGCACTGGCCGCCCGCTACCGGCGAATCTATGGCGCAGCCCTGGACCGGGAGAACATCTGCCTCACCATCGGCGCCAGCCAGGCGTTCTGGCTGGCCATCATGGCGCTCTGCCGGGCCGGGGATGAGGTCGTTGTGCAGACCCCTTACTATTTTGACCACGACATGGCGCTTGCCATGCTCGGCATCAGGCGGAGGTATGCCCCTTTTGATGCCGCCAGCGGCGGGCTACCTTCGCTGGCGGCGATTGCCGGGCTGATAACGGCGCGAACCCGGGCCATCCTGCTGGTGACGCCGAGCAATCCGACCGGAGCGGTGACGCCGCCCGGGCTGCTCGCAGAGCTTTACCAGCTGGCGGCACAGCATGGCATTGCCCTGCTGCTGGACGAAACCTATGCCGATTTCATCGCCACGGCAGATCCGCCGCATGCACTGTTCACCGACCCTGCCTGGGGGGAGCATCTCATCCAGATCATGTCGTTCGGCAAAACCTACTCGCTCACCGGTTTCCGTGCCGGAGCCCTCGTCGCCGGTAAAGAGCTGCTGCATCATGCCCTCAAGGCGCAGGACACCATGGTGGTTTGCCAGCCGCGCCTCACCCAGCTTGCCCTGCGCTATGCCGCCGACAATCTTGACGGGTGGGTACAGGACAACTGCCGGATGATGGCAGACCGGCATGAACGCTTCTGCGCCGAGTTCGCCCTCCCCGGCAATCCGTTCCGGCTGATAACAAGCGGCTCCTTCTTCGGCTGGGTACAGCACCCTTTTGCCGGCCTTAGCGGACGGCAGGCGGCAAAAAAGCTGCTTGACGAGGCCGGCCTGCTCACTTTGCCCGGAGAGGTTTTCGGCCCGGGATTTGAAGGCTACCTGCGGCTGGCGCTCGGCAACATCGGTGCAGAGCTGATCCCGGAAGCAGTCGCCCGGCTGCGCAATTTTCCCGCGGAAGGCCCCTGAGGAGAACAGATGAATGAAGCAGCGCTGAAAAGTCTGCTGGAGCAGGTCCAGCAAGGCGACCGGTCAGTTGACGAGGCCGTTGAACAGTTGCGCCACCTGCCGTTCGAGGATATCGGCGATGCAGTGATCGATCACCACCGGACGCTGCGCCAGGGTTTTCCCGAAGTGATCTTCGGCGCCAACAAGACTGTCGACCAGGTCGTGCGGATCATCGCCGCCCTTCTTGCCAGGGGAAGCAACGTCCTGGCCACCCGACTGGATGAACAGCAGGCAAAGCTGCTGTTGCACAGCTATCCTGCGGCGACCTGGCACCGTGAGGCGCGCTGCCTGACCATCGAGCAGCAGCCGGTGCAGATAACCGGCAGGGGCACTATTCTGGTGATCTCCGCCGGTACTTCGGATATTCCGGTGGCAGCCGAGGCGGTCGTCACCGCCCGGGTCATGGGCAACCAGGTGGAGCAGCTCTTCGATGTCGGCGTTGCCGGGCTGCACCGCCTGCTGGCCCGGCGCGAGCTGCTGTATGCGGCATCCGTGCTCATCGTCGTTGCCGGCATGGAGGGGGCGCTGCCGTCGGTAGTGGGGGGAATGGTCAGCCGGCCGGTCATTGCCGTGCCGACTTCCGTCGGCTACGGCGCCTCCTTCGGCGGCATTGCCGCCCTGCTCGGCATGCTCAACTCCTGCGCCTCCGGGGTGACGGTGGTCAATATCGACAACGGTTTCGGCGCCGGCTATGCGGCCAGCCTGATGAATCGGGAGTAGTCGTTCGCGGTCGCAATTGCCATTATTATCATTGACGATATGCTTTATACTGCATACAATAAAAGCATACATTGGAGGTGCTGACAATGCGTGCGACACTGAACATCCCTGATGAGCTTATCAAGGAAGTACAGAGGCTCTCCGGACAGAAAACCAAGACCCAGGCGATTGTCACGGTGATGGAGGATTATGTGCGGCGCAAGAAGATGGAAAATCTTCTGGCGTTGCGCGGCAAAATCAATATTGAATACGATTGGGAGCAGGAAGAAGACGCTGAGTTGAAGGCGGCGGAAGAGCGGGAGAGCTATGCCGCCAGGTAAACTCCTCCCGGATACCTGCGCCTGGATCGATTTTCTCAGAGGGAGGCAGACGCCACTGGCTGTGGTTCTCGAACAGTCGCTGCTGAGCAGCGAGGTCATGACCTGCGGAGTGGTGCTGCTTGAGCTGCTTCAGGGGATAAAAAGCCCCCGCGAAGAAGAGTTGGTGCAGAATGCCCTGCAAGCCCTGCCGCATCTGGAGATGAGCCGTGATCTCTGGATCAAGACGGGAAAGCTTTCTTCCCGACTGCGCTCCAAAGGCCATATCCTGCCGTTGTCCGATATCATCATTGCCGTGCTTGCTCTGGAGCATAACTGCGCCGTTCTGACCGTTGACCGACATTTCGAAGTGGTTCCCGGACTGAAGGCCATCAAGGGGTCGCTATGAAAACCCTCTACCTCGACTGCCAGGCCGGTATCTCCGGCGACATGACCGTTGCCGCCCTCCTTGATCTGGGGGTGCCGCTGGAGCATCTGCAGCGCGAACTGGCGAAACTGGCGCTGCCGGACAGCTCGTACAGCCTTTCTGCGGCCCGAACCGAGCGTCACCACATTACCGCTTTGAAATTCGATGTTACCGTGAACGACCACCACACTCATCGGCAGTACGCCGCCATTGATGCCATGATTGCGGCGAGCGGCCTGACGGACGGAGTGAAGGAGAAGGCCCAAAGGATCTTCCGGCGCCTGGCCGAGGCGGAGGCCAAGGTGCATGGCGTTCCTGTCGAGGAGGTCCATTTCCATGAAGTCGGGGCGGTGGACTCCATCGTCGATATCGTCGGCACTGCCATCTGTCTTGACTACCTCTCTGTTGCCAGGGTTTGCGCTTCAGCCCTCCCCCTCGGGAGCGGCTTCGTGGCAACGGAGCACGGTCGCTTGCCGGTGCCGGCGCCGGCAACGGCGGAGCTGTTGCGCGGCCTGCCGGTGCATGGCGAATGCGGCCCCGGTGAGCGGGTCACCCCCACCGGGGCCGCGATCATTGCGGCGCTGGCGGACGGATTCGGGTTTCCTCCGATGCGGATCGAGAAAACCGGCTGCGGCGCCGGGGGAAAGGACTTCCCCGATATGCCGAATATCCTCCGCGCCTTCATCGGTCCGGTTGATGCCGTGACTGAGGTCAGCCAGCTGCTGGTCCTGGAGGCAAATATCGATGACTCTACCCCGGAGGTCCTGGGATATGCCCTGGAGCGGCTTTTGACAGAAGGTGCACTCGATGCCTGGTTCACGCCGATCCAGATGAAGAAAGGGCGTCCGGCCGTCACCTTGTCCCTTCTCTGCCCATCCGGTGAGGTGGAAAAGTTCAGCCGTATCATCCT
>JAGFXN010000115.1 GCA_017861215.1 Deltaproteobacteria bacterium
GCGGCTATCCCGAAGTGCATGCCCCGGAGCTCGCCGCTAACAGTGCCATGAAAGAGGCGGTCCGCGCTGCCGTCGAATCCGGCATGCCGGTGTATGCCGAGTGCGGCGGCTTCATCTACCTTACCGCCGGCATGGCCGACAGCTCCGGGGGGACTGACCCGCAGCGGCGCTTTGCCGGGGTATTCCCGGTAACCACCACCCTGCTGGAGAAGAGAAAAGCCCTTGGCTACCGGGAGGTACGATTCCGGGAAGACTGCATCCTCGGCAGCAAGGGTGAAACGGCGCGCGGCCACGAGTTCCACTATTCGCAGATGGCCGAGCTGCCCCGGGAGTTCACGCGGCTGTACCGGGTGAGCAGAATGCAGCACGACCTCGGCACGGAAGGTTATCGCTACAAAAACTGCCTGGCCTCCTACATTCATCTCCATTTCGGCAGCAATCCGGGGATGGCGACAGCCTTTGTCGGCAGCTGCAGAAAATTCAAACTCTGAAAATCCTGGAGCCTCTTAGCGGTAGGTTATTACAGGTTTTAGACCATGTGAAGGAGCTACAGTGAAAACCCAAATTGAATTTGCCCGTTCCGGAATCATAACCCCGCAGATGAAGACAGTGGCTTTTGATGAGGGGATTGAAGCGGAGTATATACGCCGGATGGTGGCGGCGGGCAAGATCGTCATCCCCTGGAACCACGTCCGCAAGCCGGCACGCATCGCCGGCATCGGCAAGGGGCTGCGGACCAAGGTCAACGCCTCCATCGGCACCTCCTCCGATATCGTTGATTATCAGGCCGAGGTCAGAAAGGCCCTGGCGGCTCAGGAATCAGGAGCCGACACCCTCATGGAGCTTTCCGTGGGCGGCGACCTGGACCGTGTCCGCCGCGAGGTAATCGCCGCCGTTGATCTGCCGGTTGGCAACGTGCCGCTCTACCAGGCCTTCTGCGAAGCGGCGCGCAAATACGGTGATCCGAACAGGCTGGACGAGGAACTGCTCTTCGATCTGATCGAGCAGCAGTGCGCCGACGGCATGGCGTTCATGGCGGTTCACTGCGGCATCAACCTCTACACTATCGAACGGCTGCGTAACCAGGGCTACCGCTACGGCGGCCTGGTTTCCAAGGGTGGCGTCTCCATGGTCGCCTGGATGCTGGCCAACAACCGGGAGAACCCGCTTTACGAAAAGTTTGACCGGGTAGTCGCCATCCTCAAAAAATACGACACCGTGCTGTCACTGGGCAATGGCCTGCGCGCCGGAGCGATTCATGACTCTTCCGACCGGGCCCAGATCCAGGAACTGCTTATCAACTGCGAGCTCGCGGAGCTCGGCCGCGACATGGGCTGCCAGATGCTGGTTGAAGGGCCGGGTCATGTCCCCCTGGACGAGATCGCCGGCAATATCCAGCTGCAGAAGCGGATGAGCGGCGGTGCGCCGTACTATATGCTCGGTCCGATCGCCACCGATGTCGCCCCCGGCTTCGACCATATTACCGCCGCCATCGGCGCAGCCCAGTCGAGCAGCCACGGCGCCGACCTGATCTGCTACATAACTCCGGCCGAACACCTGGCGCTTCCCAACGAGGAGGACGTGCGCCAGGGGGTCAAGGCAGCCAAAATTGCCGCCTATATCGGCGACATGAACAAATATCCGGAAAAAGGGCGGGAGCGGGACAAACAGATGTCCAAGGCGCGGCGCGACCTCGACTGGGAAAAGCAGTTCCAGCTCGCCCTCTACCCGCAAGACGCCCGGGCGATCCGCGCCAGCCGCATCCCTGAGGATGAGGCGACCTGCACCATGTGCGGCGATTTCTGCGCCTCCCGGGGGGCAGGCAAGCTGTTTGCCGGCGATCTGAGTGAAGAGAAGCGCTGACAAGGCCCTTAAAACTCATGGTGCCTGCTTGACTTACCTATTTTCTGTAGATAACGTTACAATGCTTGGATGTCATGCCTTGAGGTAGTAATGCGCTTTTTCACCCTGACCATCCTGTTCCTGACAGTTGCCGTCCCTGCCCACGCCATGCACATCAGCGAGGGGATTCTGCCGCTCCCCTGGGCGGCGCTCTGGTTCGCCGTTGCCGTCCCCTTCGTGGTGCTGGGGGTACAGCGGCTGAACGGGCTGGCAAAGGAGGATCTCTCCTTCAAGCCGCTGGTCGGGCTGATGGCAGCGGTTGTCTTCATCATCTCCTGCATGCCGATTCCGGTGCCGATTGCCGGTACCTGCTCGCACCCCTGCGGCACCGGCATCGCCGCCATTCTGGTCGGGCCGCTGGTCAGTGTGGTGATCAGTACCGTGGCGCTGCTGATTCAGGCGCTATTCCTTGCCCATGGCGGGCTTTCCACTCTGGGAGCCGATATCGTCTCCATGGGAGTGGTCGGTTCTTTTAGCGGCTATTTCGTTTTCCGCGGACTGCGCCTCGCCGGCGTGTCCCTTGGTGGAGCGGCCTTTGCGGCCGGAGTGCTGACCGATTGGGCTACCTACCTGACCACATCGGCCGAACTGGCCAGCGGCATCCGCGGCGACGCCCAGTTCCTGCCGCTGTTCACCAAGATCATGCTTGCCTTTCTGCCGACGCAGCTGCCGCTCGGTCTGCTGGAGGGGGCGATGACTGCCGGCATGGTGACTCTCCTTGCCCGGAAACGCCCTGACCTCCTGGTAAAAATGAAGCTTCTCAGCCCAAGCGAGGTATCCGGCCATGCCTAATAAGAAGCGCCTTGTCAAAATCCTGCTGCTGCACGCCATCCTGCTGCCGATGCTGCTCTTCGTCTACAGCTTTTTCACCCTTGCCCCCCGCCCCTGGACCGGTGTGGACGAGGCGGTGGTGGAGAAGATCGCCAAAGAGCACGGCCGCGAGGCAAAGGAACCGCTTGTCAATCCCGACAAGGGCGATCTGCTCCTCTTCGTTTTTCTGCTGGCCGGTGCTGTCGGCGGTTTTGCCGCCGGTTACTGCTGGCGGGCATTGGTAGTGGAAAAAAAAGCGGGCAGCAAGGAGTAGTTATGGGATATGACGAAAGCGTACATTCCCACGGCCGCAGCCGCCAGGCAGTGTTGACAGAACTGACCGAAAAAATGCCTTATGAAAACGATACCTCTCCGTCATAGCGGCACGCATCTTCTCTCCTGCCTCGACCCGCGGGTAAAGCTGCTGGCCGCACTTGCCCTGCTGGTAATGGTGACCAGCTCCCGCAGCATTGCCTTCCCGCTGCTGGTCGCCGGCCTTTGCCTCGCCGTCTGCCGCTGGCTGCGCGTACCGGCGAAACTCCTGCTGCTGCGCTTTGCCGAACCGCTCTTCCTGGCGGCTGTTGTCCTGCTGCTCAAGACTCTCTGCAGCGGCGGTGAACCGCTGTTCAGTATCGACCTGCACTGGCTGCAGCTGACTGCCAGCAGGGACGGACTGCGTGAAGGCTCCCGGATTGCGGCACGGATCTGCGGCGCCGTTACCCTGGTTGCCGCACTGGGTTTTGCCACACCCTTTACCGGGCTGCTGGCCGCTCTGGCCTGGCTGCGGCTGCCGCGCAGCTTCATCGAAGTGACCATTTTTGCCTGGCGCTACCTCTTCGTGCTGGCCGAAGATGCCCAGGTCATTCATGCCGCCCAGCGCAACCGTCTCGGCTATGTCGGCGTGCGCCGTTCATGCCGCTCCTTCGGCACCCTGGCCGGAGCGCTGGTGATCAAGGCCTTCGACAGCAGCCAGACCATGACAACCGCCATGACCCAGCGCGGCTATGACGGCACGCTGCCGTTGATGAAGCACAAACCGTTCAGAACCCAGGAAGTAGCAACATCGAGCATGTTTCTGGCAGTAATGGCGCTGATATGGCTGATGTAGACCTGTACCCTGCCAAGCAACCGGCCAGTACTCATAGTCGCAGCAATGATTTTCTTTGCGCTCGGCACGGTTTTGCGGTTCAATGACTGCCATGAATCCTGTCCGTCTTGCTGTCAATATTGAGCAGTTCTGCTATCCCGACGGCACCGCCGCCCTGACCGATATCCGGCTTGAGGTGGAGCGAGGAGAATTCTGCGCCCTGCTGGGGGCGAACGGCTCCGGCAAGACCACGCTGCTGAAAACCATGGATGGCCTGATCCGTGAGTACCGTGGCACGGTACTGCTCGACGGGCAGAACATCCTGAAACTTCATCCCCGGGATATCTACCGCAAGGTCGGGCTGGTCTTCCAGAATCCCGATGACCAGCTCTTTGCGCACTCGGTGACGGAAGATGTCGCTTTCGGTCCGCGCAACATGGGCTTTGGCGAGGATGAAGTGATGCGGCGCGTCGCGACCGCCCTGGAACAGGTGGAGATGACGGAGGATGCCGTCAGAAACATCCATCACTTGAGCTACGGCCAGAAGAAGCGGGTCTGTATTGCCGGGCTGCTGGCCATGGGGCATGAGATCCTCCTCCTTGACGAACCGACTGCCGGTCTCGATCCGGTAGGCGAAATGCGGATGATGGAGCTGTTGCAAAAGCTGAACCGCAGCGACGGCGTGACCATCGTCATGGCTACGCACAGTGTCGACATGGTGCCCCTGTTTCCGGGGAAGGTGCATATCCTCGGCAAAGGGAGGCTGGTCCGCTCGGGGAGTGCGGCCGAGGTATTCCGCTCGCCGCAAGAGATGGAGAAGGTCAGACTGCGCCTGCCCCATGTTGCGGAACTCTTCTGGCAGATGCAGCAGGACGGATATAACTTCGAAAAATTACCGTTAACAATCGACGACGCCCGGCAGAAGCTGGCATTACTGCTGAAAAAATAAATTCTTTACTCACAAAATCTTGAACCGCAAAGGCGCAAAGTACGCAAAGAAATCGCAAAGGAAAAGCCATGTCTTTTGATTTTAACCCTTGGTTTTGTATTTCTTCGCGTAACTTTGCGTCCTTTGCGTCTCGCCTAGAGGCGCCTACTTTTGGTGAGCGACCGCAGGGAGCGGGCGGTTCAAAGGTTTACCTGAAGGAGTCGAAATGAAAACTGCAATTCTGCTCATGGCCCACGGCAGCCGTATTGCCGAGGCCAATGACGCCGCCCGCGAGGTGGCAGCAATGGTACAGGAAATGACCGGCCACGCTATTGTCGAGGTGGCGTTCCGCGAGATGCATGCACCGGATATCCAGCAGGGGATCGATGCCTGCGTGGCAAAAGGGGCGACCCGAATCCTGCTGATCCCTTACTTCCTCTTCATGGGAGCCCATGTGCAGCACGACCTGCCGGAGGAGATCGAGGCGGCCAAAAAGCGTCATCCCGGTCTCGAAATGGTCATGGGCGCGCATCTCGGTGTGCACCGCAAACTCGCTGAAATAGTCGTCGAGCGGATTGGCGCCGGGCTGACCAGAGCGGGGTGGAACTGATGTCGGTACATCTCCGGCCGGAAGAGATCGAGGCAGAATCGTTCCGGCTGATTGATGCAGAGGCCGGGCCGCATGGCTGGTCAGCTGCCGAATGGCCGGTGGTCAGACGGGTGATTCATACCAGTGCCGATTTCGATTACCTCCGCACCATGGTCATGTCGCCGGGCGCGGTTGCTGCCGGCGTCAGGGCGCTCAAGGCGGGACGGGGCATCGTCACCGACACCACCATGGCGCTGGCCGGCATCAACAAGCCACGGCTGGTAAAATACTCCGTTCCGCTCTCCTGCTTTGTGGCCGATGCCGCCGTGGCCAGAGAGGCCTCGGCGCAGGGCATAACCCGCTCCATCCTGGCGATGCGCCGCGG
>JAGFXN010000116.1 GCA_017861215.1 Deltaproteobacteria bacterium
TGCAGCGGCTCCATTTCATCGACATCCTGTCTCTCTCGCCGCGCAATCTTTTTTTCGAACCGTTGTCATGGAAGGTAAACGCCGGTTTTGACCAGGAAGTTCTGGCTGACGGCAACGAACACCTGGTGCTCAGGCTCAACACCGGCGGCGGGTTTGTTGCTGCGCCGTCATGGCCGGGTCTCGTATTCGCCATGGCGGAAACTGATCTGCAACTCGCGGAGAGGCTCCAGGACAAGTTTGCCATCGGCTTCGGCGGCTCTGCCGGCCTGTTCGGGAATATTAGCGACGGCTGGAAAGCCGGACTGACCCTTTCCGGCTTCTATTATCCGCTCCTTGAGTCACACTCACGGCTGCAGGCAACTCTTGCCCAGAATTTCCGCATCAACCGGAATAACAGCATCGCGCTGACTCTGAAAGGGGAGCATACCTTCGGCTATGATCGCTATGAACTGAAGGCCGGCTGGAATATATATTTCTGAGCGGTGAGATACGCCTGAGAAAGGAGATGGGCCGCCAGGGAGCAATAAAAAAACCTTGACATTACAGTAGTCAATTGCTAGAAATAGCGTTCGTTTATGTTGCAGGCGCGTAGCTCAGGGGTAGAGCACTAGCTCGACACGCTAGGGGTCGGCGGTTCGAAACCGCCCGCGCCTACCATTGCTTTCCAGCAGCGGTATTTGTGAGGCATCGGGTATCGATGCCTTTTCTTTTAAGGGGCAGGATATGGCTGACATAACTGTAGTGCTGCCGGACGGCTCAAGCAGGGTTCTGCCGTCAGGGGCAACCGTTTTCGACCTTGCCGCCTCCATCGGCGCCGGTCTGGCGAAAGCCGCCATTGCCGGCAGGGTGGATGACAACCTGGTGGACCTGGCCGCACCCCTGACCGACGGTGCCAGGGTGGCGATAATCACCGAGAAGAGCCCGGAAGCTCTGGAAATTATCAGGCACTCCACCTCGCACCTGATGGCACAGGCGGTAAAATCGCTCTTTCCCCAGGCAAAGGTGACTATCGGCCCGGCGATTGAAAGCGGCTTTTATTATGATTTTGATGTAGATCATCCGTTTACTCCCGAAGATCTCGAAAAGATTGAAAAGAAGATGCAGGAACTGGCCAAGGCTGCCCAGCCGCTGGTACGCCGCGAGCTTTCGAGCGCCGCCGCCGTCGCCATGTTCCGGGAGATGGGCGAGGATTACAAGGTTGAACTGATTGAAGACCTCGGCGTCGACACCGTTTCCGTTTACAGCCAGGGTGATTTCGCCGATCTCTGCCGGGGCCCGCATCTCCCGACAACGGCCTGGTGCAAGGCTTTCAAGCTGACGTCGATTGCCGGCGCCTACTGGCGTGGTGACGAGAAGCGCAAGATGCTGCAGCGCGTCTACGGTACCGCCTTTGCCGACAAGAAAGAGCTGGACGCCTACCTGGAGCGGATTGAAGAGGCAAAGCGGCGTGACCACCGGAAAATCGGCAGAGAGCTGGATCTGTTCTCCTTCAACGATGAAGTCGGCGCCGGCTTTGCCATCTGGCATCCCAAGGGAGCGATGCTGCGCACCATTCTTGAAGATTTCGAGCGCAAAGAGCATCTGAAGCGCGGTTATGATATCGTGGTCGGTCCGCAGATCCTGAAGACCGAACTCTGGCAGCGCTCGGGACATTACGAGAATTATCGCGAGAACATGTATTTTACCGAGGTGGATGAGCAGGGGTTCGGCATCAAGCCGATGAACTGCCTCGCCCACATGATGATCTATAAGTCCCATCTGCGCAGCTACCGTGACCTGCCGCTCCGTTTTTTCGAGCTCGGTACGGTGCACCGCCACGAAAGGGCCGGGGTGCTGCACGGCCTGCTGCGGGTCCGCTGCTTTACCCAGGACGACGCCCATATCCTCTGCACTCCGGAGCAGCTTGACGGCGAGATCAAGGGCGTCATAGCATTTGTCAGCGAAGTCATGGCGAAATTCGGTTTTGAGTTTGACATGGAACTCTCGACCCGCCCGGACAAGTCGATAGGATCGGATGAAGACTGGGCACGGGCGACCAATGCCCTGCACGAGGCGCTCAAGGACTCGGGACGTCCTTTTGAGATCAACGAGGGCGACGGCGCCTTTTACGGCCCGAAAATTGATATCAAGCTGCGAGACTGCCTTGACAGGAAGTGGCAGTGTGCTACAATCCAGTGCGATTTTACCCTGCCGGAGCGCTTTGACCTTACCTATATCGACAGTGACGGTGAGCGCAAGCGTCCGGTAATGGTGCACCGGGTAATTCTCGGCTCAATCGAAAGATTCATCGGTGTCCTGATCGAGCACTTTGCCGGCAGTTTCCCTGTCTGGCTGTCGCCCGTTCAGGCTGTTTTGCTGACAGTTACCGACGCGCAGATTCCGTATGCGGAAAAGGTTTTCAACGAACTGCGCGCTGTCGGCGTGCGGGTCCAGAAAGATTTCCGCAACGAAAAGCTCGGTTTCAAGATCCGCGAGGCACAGCTGCAGAAGATTCCGTACATGCTGATAGTCGGCGACAAGGAAATGGAAAGCGGCACGATTACGCCGCGTTTCCGGGACGGCAAGAATCTTGACCCGGTAACCCCGGATGCTTTCCATACGTTCATTCAGAAAGAAACAGCAGATTTCCACTAGGAGGTGGCGTCATAGCAAAGGCAACGGTTAACATCAATCAGGCGATCAGATCAAGAGAGGTTCGGTTAATCGGACCGGGAGGCGAACCGCTGGGGATCATTGCCACACAGGAAGCCATGGCGATGGCCGAGAGCCAGCAGCTTGACCTGGTTGAGGTTTCACCGACTGCTGTACCACCTGTCTGCCGCATCATGGATTACGGCAAGTTCAAGTACCAGCAGAGCAAGAAGATGCAGGAGGCAAAAAAGAAGCAGGTCCAGGTGCAGCTCAAGGAGATCAAGCTTCGTCCGAAGACTGACGAACACGATCTGCTCTTCAAGATAAACCATGTCCGCCGCTTCCTGGAAGAGGGCAACAAGGCAAAAATTACCCTGGTCTTCAGGGGGCGGGAAATAACCCATATGGAGTACGGCCAGAAGGCGCTTGACCGCGTTGCCGCTGCCCTGGAAGACATTGCGGTTATTGAAGTCAGACAGAAAATGGAAGGGCGGAGCATGTACATGATCGTCGCCCCCAAAAAATAGCATTATACCAACAGGAGAATGAAAAATGCCTAAAGTCAAGACAAACAGCGGTGCTGCCAAGCGCTTCAAAAAGACCGCTTCCGGCAAGATCAAGCGTGGCTGCGCATTCACCAGCCACATCCTCACCACCAAGAGCCGCAAGTGCAAGCGCAATCTTCGCGCCGGCGGACTCGTATCCGCCGCCGACCAGAAGAACATCGCCAAGCTTATTCCGTATATGTAATAACTGCAGGCACTGGGCGTTAGGCGTCAGGCAAAAGGTTTTTTCCTAGAGCCCAGAGCCTAATGCCCAGAGCCTGTTTTATCCCAAGTCCGTGAACCGTGAGGAAACGTCTCCCCTTGCGGATCCGGCAAAATACACACAAAGGAGTAGTCCATGCCACGCGTAAAAAGAGGATTTAAAGCGAGACAGCGAAGAAACAAGGTACTGAAGCTTGCCAAGGGGTACAGAGGTGCCCGCAGTAAACTCTTCAGGAGCGCCACCGAGGCGGTTGACAGGGCGCTTAATTATGCATTCCGCGACCGTCGGGTGAAGAAGCGTGATTTCCGTGCTCTCTGGATCATCCGCATTAATGCTGCCGCCCGTATCAACGGCATCACCTACAGCAGGCTGATTCACGGCCTGAAGCAGGCAAAAGTTGAGATTGACCGGAAAGTGCTGGCTGATCTTGCCGTTTCGGATCCGGCAGGCTTTGCCAAGGTTGCCGGTCTGGCTGCAGCAGGCGCCTAGATTTAGATCATGACAGATTAAAGAAATGGGGTGCGGCGCATTCCATTTCTTTTTTTTTAAGGAAAACACGTATGAAAGATCAGTTGGAGCAGCTGCAGAAGCAGGCTCTTGCAGAGCTTGGCGGCGTCAACAGCGAAGATGAGCTGCAATCCCTTAAAGTACGGTTCCTTGGCAAGAAGGGGGAGCTGACCGCGATCATGAAGGGAATCGGTGCGCTTTCTCCGGAAGAGAGGCCGCTGATCGGTCAGGTCGTCAATGCCGTGCGTGACCGTCTGGAAGAAGGTTTTGAAAGCACCTCCCTCTCCCTGAAAGAGCGGCTGAAAAATGAAAAACTCAGCAGCGAACTGCTCGATGTGACTCTTCCCGGCAGACGGACGCCGGCAGGGACAAAGCATCCGGTTACCCTGGTCATCGAGGAGATTTGCGATATCTTTGCCGGGCTCGGCTTTCTGGTTGCGGAAGGGCCGGAAATCGAGCTCGACTACTATAATTTCGAAGCGCTCAACTTCCCCAAGGATCACCCTGCCCGGGACATGCAGGACACCTTCTTTGTGCAGGATAACCTGCTCCTGCGCACCCATACCTCGCCGGTGCAGATCCGGACGATGATCAAGCAGCAGCCGCCGCTGCGGATCATTGCTCCCGGTACCGTCTATCGCTGCGATTATGACGCCACGCACTCGCCGATGTTTCACCAGATTGAAGGCTTGATGGTGGACAAGGGGATTACCTTCGGCGATCTGAAGGGGATACTCACCGTCTTTACCAGCCAGATGTTCGGCAGCGATATCGGCGTCCGGCTTCGTCCGAGCTTCTTCCCCTTTACCGAACCGAGTGCCGAGGTTGACATCGCCTGTGTCATCTGCCGGGGGGAGGGGTGCCGGGTCTGCAAGAATTCCGGCTGGCTGGAAATACTTGGCGCCGGCATGGTGGATCCGGAAGTGTTCCGTCATGTTGATTACGATTCCGAAAAAGTCAGCGGTTTTGCCTTCGGCATGGGTATCGAGCGGGTGGCAATGCTTAAATACGGCATTAACGACATGCGCCTGCTCTTTGAAAATGACGTACGCTTCCTGTCGCAATTTTAAAGTTAAAGTTTAAGTTATAGAGACAACTATCAGGGAAACATATGAAAGTAACGTATAACTGGCTCAAGGAATTTGTCGATTTCGATCTTTCGCCTGACGAGCTTGCCCATCTGCTGACCATGCTCGGCCTTGAAGTCGATGCTATCGAGCATTGCGGCGCCGGACTTGACGATGTTGTGGTCGCGCAGGTAATCGAGCGCGCCCAGCATCCGAATGCGGACAAACTGTCACTCTGCCGGGTTGACAATGGCCGGGAGATTCTCGCCATTGTCTGCGGCGCTCAGAACTTCAGCTCCGGCGACAAGGTGGCCCTTGCCCAGCTGGGCGCCACTCTCCCCGGAGATTTCACGATAAAACGTTCCAAAATTCGCGGCGAAGAGTCATGCGGCATGCTCTGCTCCGAAAAGGAGCTCGGCCTGGCCGATGAGTCGGCAGGCATCATGGTGCTGCCGGCCGACTTTGCCATCGGTACACCGGTTTTTGAGGCGCTCGGCATCAAGGATACTGTCTTCGAGATCGGTCTTACTCCGAACCGGGCTGACTGCCTCAGTGTCATCGGTGTTGCCCGTGAAATTGCCGCCAAGCTCGGCAAAAAAGTTCGCTACGCCACTCATGTCGTCCCCGAAAGTGCTCCGGACATTGCCGGAGTTGCCGCGGTCGAGATTGTCGATCCGGATCTCTGCCCGCGCTACACCGCCCGC
>JAGFXN010000117.1 GCA_017861215.1 Deltaproteobacteria bacterium
AGCATTTCCGTCCGGTAAAGCCCGACCCCTTCACCGCCATGCGCTGCCAATGCAGGGACCTCCTCTACAAACTCAAGATTCCCTTTCAAGAGGATGCGGTGTCCGTCCAAAGTTACCGCGGGTAACGTTTTCAGCTTTGCCAGTTCCTGGTCGCAGTATTCGTAATACTGCTTGCGGGCAAGATAATCGCGGAAGGTCTCATCATCGGGATTGAGAATGACCGTACCGGTGGAGCCATCGATAATGATATGGTCACCGGTCATAATGGAAGAAGTGGCTGTCTCGAGCCCGACGACAGCCGGGATTTCAAGGGCGCGGGCAAGGATGGCAGCGTGCGAGGTTTTTCCGCCGAGATCTGTTGCAAAACCGATAATCCTGCTCTTGTCTATCTGCAGGACGTCGGCAGGAGAAAGATCGTGGGTGATGATAAGGGACTTGCCGGCAAACTCGTTGATCGCTTCCTGCATAACCCCGGTCATCCGCCGCAGGATACGCTCCCCAACAACTTCTACATCACTGCACCGTTCCCGAAGGTATTCATCCTCAATGGCATCAAAAAATTCCCGGTACTTGCGCAGAGTCCTCTTCAGAGCCCCTTCGGCATTGATACGCTCCGTCTCAATGCAGGCAACCGTTTCTCCGGTCAGCATGGCGTCATCAAGGATAAGCAGATGCGTATCAAGCACATAAAGATGCTCTGCGCCCTTTTCTGTCTCGAGTTGCAGCTTGAGGCTCTGCAAGTCGTCCCTGACGCCGTCGACAGCCTGCAGAAACCGGCCCACTTCAAAGTCGACAGCATTTTCAGCGATGGCTTCCTCGGAAACCGCTACCCTGATGCGGTCTGCCAGCCTCGCCCGGCCGATGGCGATTCCAGGGGACGCAGCAATACCCTGAAGGATACGATTGTTATTCCTCGCCAAAACCATTGCGGATCAATGCTCCAAGCACATCGAAAGCTTCTGCTTCATCAATGCCGACAACCTGCAGCACAATTTCTGTCCCTTTCGCTGCGGCAAGCATCATAATCCCCATTATGCTTTTACCGTTTACTTCCACTCCGTCCCGCAGCACCTTCACATCTGCCTTGAATTGGCTGGCAGTCTTCACAAACAGTGCTGAAGCCCTGGCATGCAGACCAAGTTTATTGATTATGGTAAATTGCTGCTCAAGCATAGAAAACTTTTCACCCCTTATTTTTACTTTTTCAGATAATCACCGGCAACAGCTACCCCTTCCCGGCCGGAATCCTTGAGCTGCGCCGCAAGTTCAGACACACCATAGCGATCGCGGTCACTGAAGAACCTGATCATCATCGGCAGGTTGACTCCGGTAAGCACTTCAATCCTGTTCTCCTCAAGAAACGAAAGGCTCATGTTTGACGGTGTCCCGCCAAACATATCAGTCATGATTATTACTCCTTCTGCAGAAACCGACTCAATAGCGCCGGTCAGTGCCGTACGAATCTGCTCAACTGAATCATCCGCTTTTATCTCTACCGCAGCGGCGCCATCCACGGGACCGACAATCATCTCGGCAGCTCGTATCAGTTCGGCAGCCAAGCCTGCATGCGCTACAACAACAAGTCCGATCATAGTTAACCTTTCCCCATATCTCTATGGGAGACCTTCAGTGAAAGCTGCTTTTCCGCAAGAAACCTGCGCAACACCTCGACGATGAATACTGAGCGATGTCGCCCGCCGGTACAGCCGATAGAGATCGTCAGATATGATTTTCCTTCCTGCTGATATCGGGGCACAAGGAATTCAAGGAAAGACAGCAACCGTTCAAGAAATTCGCTGGTGTCCGGCTGATTGAGCAGATACTCACTGACGCCGCTGTCAAGCCCGGTTTGCGCTTTCAGTTCCGGAACGAAATGCGGATTGGGCAGGAAGCGTACATCCATGACAATGTCTGACTCCAGAGGGACTCCATATCTGAAGCCGAAAGACTGGAGATGCACGTTGAAAATTTTCGGAGTGTTCTCGCCGCACACCAGCCGGAGAATCAGATCTTTCAGCTGGTGAACATTCAGTTCAGATGTATCTATTATTGACGTGGCAATCTGCAGCAAGCCGGCAAGATGTTCGCGTTCAAACTGTATCGCGTCCCGCACCGATGCACCTTCAAGGGCCGGATGGCGCCTTCTGGTCTCGGAAAAGCGCCTGACAAGAACCTCGTCACTGGCGTCAAGAAAGAGGATTTCAACTTTATGGCCGGCTTCTCGCAGTTCCTTGAAAAGACTTTCTTTCCCCTTGAAAAAATCTTTGGCACGAATGTCGATGACGATCGCCACATTCGTAATCCGCTCCGAAGATTTTTCGAGCAGGTCAACAAACACCTGGAGCAGGGTCAGCGGAAGATTGTCCAGACAGAAAAACCCCTCATCCTCAAGAGCACGGACTGCGGTTGATTTGCCTGAACCGGAAAGCCCGGTGATGACGCATATCCTCAGCTTACTCAACCTCGTCCCCTACCGGACGGACATCAAGCCGGGCAAGGAGCTTTTCCTGAAACTCCCGTGCCGAGTGGTATCCCATACCTTTCAAGAGAAAATTCCGGGCAGCGACCTCGATTATGGACGTAAGGTTTCTTCCGGGGCGGACCGGAATGCAGATATAGGGCAGATCCACCCCAAGGATCGAGTATATCTGATCATCCACCCCGAGACGGTCATATTCATGCTCCCCATCCCAGTCAACCAGTTCGATGACAGTGTCGATGATCTTCTTCTCTCTGATTGAAGATACACCATAAAGGTCCTTGATATTGATTATACCAAGCCCTCTGATTTCAAGATGGTACTGAATCAGTTCCCCTGCCTGCCCGACCAGAGATGCCGGCACCTTTTTCTTGACGTAGATTATGTCATCGCCCACCAGTCTGTGCCCGCGGATGACAAGGTCCAGGGCACACTCGCTCTTGCCGATGCCGCTCTTGCCGAGGAGCAGTACTCCCACACCAAGAACATCAACCAGAACACCATGAATATGTGTTGTCGGCAACAGCCGCTCTTCCAGGAATTTGGTAATCAGCGATATAAAGAGTGATGACTGCAGAGTCGTCCCCAGCAGGGGGATACCTGACCGCTCAGCTTCGGCTTTCATATATTCGGGCGGTTCAAGCCCCTTGGTAACAATAAAACACGAAATCGGGAACGAGCAGAAACGGGCGATATTGGCAACTGCCTGTTCCTCAGGCATTTGGGATAGATAGGATATTTCAGTATTGCCGAGTACCTGCAGACGATCAGGATGAAGATGCTCCGTGTAACCGGTAAGGGCAAGTCCGGGCTTCTGGATACGGGCGCTGTACAGTCGATGCGAAAGACCGTTGGCGCCGGCAAACAGGCTCAACCCCAGACCGTACTCCTTGTCCTGCAGGAGATCGTTGATTGTAAGGCTGACGCTGTTCAAGTATCGTCTCCCCCGTGGCGATGAATTACAGCATGGATCTCTCTGGCACTGCCGGCGGCAGCAAGCTCTTTTCTTACCACCGGGTCTTTCATAACCCTGGAAATCTTTGCCAGGATCCTGATATGCGCCCCGACATCTGCCGCAGATGACAGGATAAGGAAAAAAAGATGCGCCCTGCGCCCGTCCAGAGAGTTGAACTCAATCCCAGCGCTGCTTCTGCCGAAAACCAGCAAAGGCTTCATGGCACTAAGCTGCAGTTTCCCGTGCGGGATCGCAACCCCGTCACCTATGCCGGTGCTGCCTAAAAGTTCGCGCTCCACAAGAATCCTGACAACTTCTTCAGTCGAAAGTTCAGGGGAGCGCGACACCAGATTGGCGGCGAGTTCCGCCAGAACATCATCTCTGGATACAGAAACAAGTTCCGGAACGATCGCTTCAACCGGCAGGTCAAATACCATTCAGACCTCCGCAATCATGCGCTTTCAGGCCTGTGCGGGTTCTATGAGACCATAATTGCCGTCCTTGCGCCGATAGAGGACATTGAGATTATCAGAAGCAGCATCAGTAAAAACAAGAAACTCCTTGTGCATCAGATCCATCTGCATTACCGCCTCGTCAACAGACATCGGCTTGATCGAGATCGGCTCTGAACGGATCACTACCGGCGTCTGCTGCTGCTCGAGACTCTCCGCCTGAACGATTGTCCTGCGGCCTTCTCTGGTGCGGCTGTCAACTGCCGGCTTGTGGCCTTTGAGCCTTTCCTTGTAACGCCGCAACTGTCGTTCCATCTTGTCCACTACCGCATCGATGGATGCATACATATCGTTGGTAGCTTCAGACGCCTTGATGGTAACCCCCTTGGCGGTAAGTGTTATTTCGGCAATATGACGTATCTTCTCAACGGTCAGATACGCCTGGGCGACAACAGGTTCTTCGATATATTTTTTTACCCTTTCAAGCTTCTCATCCACATAGCTTTTTAATGCGTCACTCTGCTCCATGTGCCGGAATGTAATAGTAGTCTGCATGCTTGCCTCCTGTCTGGTAATAGTTGTTCTGAAACTTTCCGCTAAAACATTCTCTTGCGCTCCGAAGATGATCCCAGGCGGAGCATCTCCCGGTACTTGGTAACTGTCCTCCTCGCGATATTGATGTTGCCGGAGGCAAGCATCTCCGCCAGGGTCTGATCACTAAGCGGTTTACGCGGGTCTTCAGCTTCAATCAGCTCCTTTATTTTTCTTTTCACACTTTCTGAAGCAATGAAATCGCCGCCGGTTATAGAGATGGCGCTGTTAAAGAAGTACTTCATCTCAAAGATACCCTGCGGGGTATGCATATACTTGTTTGTCGTAACCCGGCTGATTGTCGACTCATGCATACCGATATCCTCGGCAACATCCCGCAGCACAAGCGGCCGGAGGCACTCAATCCCCCTTTCAAAAAATTCCCGCTGGAACTTTACAATACTCTTGGCAGCCCTGAAGATTGTTCTCTGCCGCTGCTGAATGCTTTTAATCAACCAGAGCGCGGAGCGCATCTTGTCGCTCACGTACTCCTCGGTACCGGAATCAAGTTCTTTTATCCTGGCATCGGCGTAATAGGGATTGATGCGCAGCATCGGCATACCTTCGTCATTAAGCGTGACAACATAATCATCACCAACCTTGTACACAAAGATATCGGGTGAAATATACTGGATTTCATCCTGGGCAAAGATATGCCCGGGCTTGGGGTCTAAACCGGCGATAATCTTTGCAGCCGTCAGTATATCCTGAATTCCGACCCCCAGCGCGCGCGCGATCTGCTTGTAGCGTCTCGCCTCCAGATCTTTCAGATGATGCCTCAGGATGGAATCTACTACCCCGCCCTGCATACCAAACTGCTGAACCTGGATCAGCAGGCACTCCTGCAGGTTTCTGGCAGCCACCCCGGGAGGGTCGAAATCCTGCACCCTCCTGAGCAGACCTTCCACAAACTCCTCAGAAGTTCCTGTGGTTCTTGCCAGATCCTCGACAGTGGAACGGAGATAGCCGTCATCGTCAATATTACCGATAATCTCGACGCTCACCTCCAACTCAGTCCCTTCAAAGCGTGACAGGTTAAGCTGCCACATCAGATGATCGACAAGAGTTCCTTTTTTGGTAAGCAGATTTTCGAAGGAGGGACGATCCTCATCGTCATTGTACTGTTCGCCGGAGCTGTAGTTGTAGCCGTCTAGATAGCTCTCC
>JAGFXN010000118.1 GCA_017861215.1 Deltaproteobacteria bacterium
AGCGGTTTGAGCAGACCGGCCATATCCTTGATGGCGAGGATGTGCGCCCCCATCTGTTCCAGCTCTTTCGCCATGCCAACGTAGTATTCCAGCGGATACTTGTCCCGTTTCGGATCGGTAATGTCGCCGGTATAGCAGATAGCCGCCTCACAGATCTTGCCGCTCTTGCGCACCGCCTCCATGGCGACTTTCATGCCGGTGGTCCAGTTGAGCGAATCGAAGACGCGGAAGATATCGACGCCGGAGTTGGCGGCCTCCTCGACAAATTTCTGCACCACGTTGTCCGGATAATTGGTATAGCCGACGGCATTGGAGCCGCGCAGCAGCATCTGGAAGAGAATATTCGGCACCAGTTCGGAGAGCTTGTGCAGCCGCTGCCAGGGGTCTTCCTTGAGGAAGCGCATGGAGACGTCGAAGGTTGCCCCGCCCCAGCACTCCAGGGAGAAGAGGTCGGCACCGAGATAGGAGGTCGGTTCGGCGATTTTCAGCAGGTCATGGGTACGGACGCGGGTGGCGAGGTTGGACTGATGGGCGTCGCGCATGGTGGTGTCGGTGATCAGGAGCTTGTTCTGCGCCAGAATCCACTTGGACAGCCCCTCGGGGCCGAGCTTCATAAAGAGATCCTTGCTGCCGGCAGGCCTGGGCTGCGTATAATCGATCTCCGGCACCCGCGCCTCGATCAGTTCAGCGGACTTCAGCGGCTTGGCAACACCCGGCGAGCCGTTGACAATGACATCGCCGAGGAAAGAGAGCACCTTGCTGGCGCGGTCTTTCTTCTCCCGGAACCTGAGCAGCTCCGGATGTTTTTCGATAAAGGAGGTATCACAGTTCCCCTTGATGAACACCGGATGGGTAACCACGTTTTCCAGAAAACCGATATTGGTCTTGACGCCGCGCACCCGGAATTCCTGCAGGGCGCGATTCATGATGGAAGCGGCATCCTTGAAGGTGAGGCCCCAGGAGCTGACCTTTACCAGCAGGGAATCGTAGTGCGGCGTGATTTTGGCGCCGGTGAAGGCGTTGCCGGCGTCGAGACGGATGCCGCAGCCGGCAGCCGAGCGGTAGGTCGTCAGGGTGCCGAAATCCGGGGCGAAGTTGTTCCCCGGGTCTTCCGTGGTTATCCGGCACTGGATGGCATAGCCGCGCATGTCGATGGCGCTCTGCGAAGGGATATTGATCTCCGGATCGGAAAGCTTCATCCCCTCGGCAACCAGGATCTGGTTCTTGACGAGGTTCCGGCCGGTTATCATCTCGGTGACGGTATGCTCGACCTGAATGCGCGGGTTCATCTCGATGAAGTAGTGAGTCCCCTCGGTATCAACCAGAAACTCGATGGTGCCCGCATTGCGGTATTTGACGTGACCGGCTATCTTGAGCGCTGCGGTACAGAGCTCTTCGCGCTGGGTCTGGGTCAGGCAGAGCGCCGGGGCAAACTCCACCACTTTCTGATGGCGGCGCTGCACCGAACAGTCCCGCTCGAAAAAGTGGACGAGGTTGCCGTAGTTGTCGCCCAGCACCTGCACCTCGATATGCTTCGGATTCTCGATGTAGCGTTCGAGAAAGACGGCGGCGTTGCCGAAAGATGCCTGCGCCTCACTGCCGGCAGCAACAAGCCCTTCGAGCAGTTCCTTCTTGTTCCTGGCAACCCGCATGCCGCGACCACCACCACCGGCAGAGGCCTTGATGATGATCGGATAGCCGTGCTCCTTGGCAAATTTGAGCGCCTCCTCCTCCTTCTCGACCGGGTCTTCGGTCCCCGGCACCACCTGGACACCGGCAAGGATCGCCGCCTTGCGACCGGCAACCTTGTCCCCCAGTGCCCGCATCATATCAGCATCGGGGCCGATGAAAGCGATGCCGGCAGCCTCGCACTTTTCGGCAAAATCGGCATTCTCGGCGAGGAAGCCATAGCCGGGATGGATGGCGTCAACATCAGCCTTGAGGGCCAGGGCGATAATCTCGTCGATCCCCAGATAGGCGTCAATCGGCGCTTTCCCCTTGCCGACGAGATAGGCCTCGTCAGCCTTGTATCGATGCAGGGAGAGCTTGTCCTCCTCCGAATAGATGGCAACAGTGCCGATGCCGAGCTCCGTACAGGCGCGGAATATCCTGATCGCAATCTCGCCGCGATTGGCCGCCATGATCTTTCTGAATCTTCTCTTCTGCATCAAAAACCCCCCGACCTTTTTTATGGATAATTAAACTGCAAAAATCTGCTTAAATATTTTAGGTAAACTAAAAATATTTAGTTATTTTAGATACTTACGTAGCCTGCACTAGCGCATAGAACCAGACTGCTGCTGAATTGTCAACAAGAATAATGACAGGAGCAGAGTTCGCGCCTCTCCTGACAGCGGCAACGAAACCGGTGCGATGGAAAGGGGTGCCTGGAGGGGAAACTCGTGTTACTATTTGACCTTGCTCCGCCGGAAGTGATATATGTTTTCACGGTACCGTCGTACCACTTCAGGACAAGGACCCCCATGGACAAAATTCTGCTGGTTGATGATGTGAAAATGCTCCGTGAGATACAGAAGGGGCTGCTTTCCTCTTCCCCGGTAGAGGTTCTTACCGCGGGCGATGGACGCGAAGCATTGTCCATTATCCGCAAAGAGTTTCCTAACCTGGTTGTCATGGACAACCACATGCCGAACATGGATGGCGTTATCTGCTGCCGGGAGATAAAGGCCGATCCTCTCCTCAGGCATATTCCGGTAATCATGGTCACCAACGCCGTGAAGCATGCCGATCGGGAGGAATATCTGGCTGCAGGCGCTGATGACTGGCTGTCGAAACCGATCGACGGCAAACTTTTTTTGTCCACCCTTAAAAAACATCTTCCGGCCATTGAATGCCGCGAGCCACGTGTCCCGCTTTCTGTGGAAGTAGGGGTGACTGCTGCTGATGGCTTCCATACAGGGAAGTCACAGGATATAAGCCTGAAAGGTATCCTGATTACCAGTTCATTCCAGCCTTCACCAGATGATGAGCTAAGGCTTGAGTTCGTGCTGCCGGGCAGCGCTGCCGCTACCGTGGTGAGAGGGAGGGTAGCCCGGGTCGGGAATAAAAAGGCTGACGGAAAATCGGGGATGACCTGCGACTTTGGCGTTGAATTTATCGAGTTCATTGGGAAAGGGATTCCTTTCATCAGGAGAAGTGAGCTCGAAGCGTATGTGACACTGCACAATGCGGGTGACTTATCTGCAACGGCAGCTCCCGTCGTGGGGGCGTGATGAATAATGACAGGCGTCCTCATGGATAATGGCGTGGCACTGTAACCGGGATTTACATGCCGTCTTGAAATACCCCTCGAACATCAGGCCGCTCTGCCTGCAAAAACTAAAGTTCTTTATTTGAAAGGAGAAATGTTAATGCGTACTACCTTTTCTGTTTATTTCATTGCCATCTGTTCCGCCTCTCTGCTTATCGCCGGCTGTGCCGGTGAGAAAAGCACCCTCAAGAGCGAGCCTGTGCCGTTAGCGTCATCAGCGCCGGCGACAGGCAGCGAACCAGCGGCCAGGCCTGACCCGGCGGCAGCGGCAAAAGCTGAAGCGAAACCTGCAGGAAAAACTGACAGCTCGGCCAGTGACCCTGTTGCCAAAGTAGGCGCAACCGCAATTACCCGTGGCGAGCTTGAAAGAGCCATGACCGTTCTTGTCGCGCAGAACCGCATTCAGACCGGTGCTACTCCGGAAGAGGTAAAAGCAGCGCAGACAGCGGCACTCGATCAGCTGATTTTTGCCGAGCTGATTTATCAGGAGGGGATGAAAACGCCACCGGCCGATCTTGACAAGAAGGTTGATTTCAAAATGTCACAGAACAAGGGGAAATTTCCTTCTCCTGCCCAGTATGAAGAAGCACTGCAAAGCTCCGGCGTAACAGAGAAAGATCTCATCGAAATAACCAGAAAAGATATTGTCATCAGCAACTATATCGAGACAAAGATTGTCCCGACTATCACGGTCAGTGACGAAGAGGTAAAGAATTTTTACGATGAAAACAAGGCACGGCTGGGAGAGGAGCCGCAGGTAAAAGCCAGTCACATCCTGATCGGTGTTGACGCTGCCGCCACTCCTGAAGTCAAGGCGCAGGCGAAGGCAAAAGCCGAGGCGACCCTGCAGGAGCTGAAAGCCGGCAAGGACTTTGCCGCAACCGCCAAGACAGTTTCAACCTGTCCAAGCAAGGAGCAGGGAGGGGATCTCGGCTTCTTTGCGAAAGGGCAGATGGTACCTGAGTTCGAACAGGCCGCTTTTGCCCTCAAGCCGGGTGAACTGAGCGGCGTGGTTGAAACCCAGTTCGGCTACCATATTATCAAGCTGACGGAACGGAAAGAAGCGGAGCCTCCCAAACTGGAAGAGCTGCAGGAGAAGATAGCCGCTTTTCTCAAAGGGCAGAAAACGCAAAAAGCTGTCTTTGACTTCGTCACCAAACTCAGGAAAGAGTCGAAGGTGGAAGTGATGCTGTAAGCAGCGCTTATGGCACGCAAAGCAGAAAGAGCCCGGAGGCAACCCTCCGGGCTCTTTTTTATGAATACCGGTCAAGCGGTCAGGCAGCGGTCAAACGGCAGGCGGCGGAACGAACACCCTGGTGCCGAGTTCATTGTCCAGCATCAGCTGACCGTAACCGTTATCGCCGATCATTTTCAGCTTGCCGATGATCTCCCGGTCGTTCTCCTCCTCCTCGATCTGCTCGGTGACGAACCACTGCAGAAAAATCTGCGTGGCATGATCCTTCTCTTTCACGGCAAGCTCGGTCACGTCATTGATGCACTTGGTGATGAACTGCTCGTGCTTGAGGGTCTCCTCGAAGAAATTAAGGAGGTTACTGAAACTGCTGGCAGGTTTCGCCATCTTGTCCACCACTGCCTGCGCCCCCTGGCTGTTGATGTAGGTGTAGAACTTCATGAAGTGAACCATCTCTTCCTGGTACTGGACAGTGAACCAGTTGGCGCCCCCCTTGAAGCCCATCTCGTTTGCCGCCGCCGCCATGTTCAGATAGAGATAGGCTGAAAACAGCTCCGTGTTCATATGCTTGTTGAGTGCCGCGTACATTGTTTTTGAAAGCATTGAGACTCCTCCTTGTAATTTTCTCCATACTACCCGTCCGGGCCACCGGCAAGCAACAACAGATACGGCAAGTCCTTATCCGTAGAGAAGCATTGCCGGCTCTTCTGCCGTCATGATACCTTTTTTTCCAGGAACATCTTGATGAGATCGATCGGCACCGGGAAGATGGTGGTCGAATTCTTCTCGGCCGCTATTTCCGTCAGGGTCTGCAGATAGCGCAGCTGCAGCGATATCGGCTCTGTCGCCAGGATCTTCGCCGCCTCGGCCAGTTTCTCCGAAGCCTGCATCTCCCCTTCGGCATGGATGATTTTGGCACGCTTCTCCCGCTCGGCTTCGGCCTGCTTGGCAATGGCCCGCTGCATCTCCTGGGGCAGATCGATGTTTTTCACTTCCACATTGGCGACCTTGACACCCCATGGTTCGGTATGACCGTCAAGTATCTCCTGCAATTCCCGGTTGATTTTATCGCGGTTGGCCAGCAGCTCGTCCAGCTCCACATGACCAAGGACACTTCGCAGGGTAGTCTGGGCCAGCTGACTGGTGGCATAGAGGTAGTTT